>JAYTLG010000083.1:0-10899 GCA_043729555.1 Cytophaga sp. | reverse complement strand
GTATCAATGGCTTTAATGGCGGCTTATACCATCACATGCAAATGGATAAGCCTGGTGCCCCACCTCCAGCAAATAGTACGGTAGATTGCCAAACAACTTCTGGTATGCATTATACGCCAAATAGTAAAATTCACTTGGGGTTATTGGCGGGTATTGGTTTGCAATCTGTCCCAACAGATGCTGTCTTTAATGGAAACATTACCTTTGGTATTGAATTTAGTAAATCGGGTGGCGTAAACATGTTAGCATTCTTTGGGGAAGTAACTATTTTTACACCCCCAGTAAATGTACCAGGTGGTGATGCATTAAAAACGGCTACAGATATTGTTGCAATTGATTCTTTATCGACCAAAAAAGATTCTATTAAGCAAGATCCTCCAAAACCAGAAGTAGGTTCTGTTCGTGTAAAATGGTTTACGCAATATGTTTTCCCTACGAAAACATTTACAGGAGATTTTGATGTTTTTGTTGATGTTAAAGATGTTGTTGTAGGAGGTGGAGCAAATAAAAAAGCAGGCCATATTTCAGTGATGTTTTCCCCAACAAAAAAATATGTTTACATCGGTATTCCTGCAGACCCAATATCTATAGAAGTTATAAAGCTCTTTGAATGTGAAGCCTATTTCTGTGCGGGTAATGAATTGCCGGTGCCGCCTATTATGCCTTTGCCATCCGAATTTCCGAAACCACCTATTGATTACAATGCCATGGAAACAGGTGCTGGGTTGTCATTTGGTGCTCGTGTTAGTTTAGAGGGTGGATTTGAAGGGAGTGCAGACTTTTGGGGTTGTGAAGTAGAACCTTATGCCAACCTGTGGGTATCTGCAGGCTTTGATATATTAATAACGCAAACGGCCTTACCCGTAATTTGTTCATCTGGTGAGGATCGGGGTATTAATAATTGGTATGCTACTGGCCAAGCCTTTATTATGGGGGGAATCAATGTAGGTTGTCGATATAATTGTCTCGCTCAAAATGGTGATTTCACCTTAGTCAATGCTTCGATTTCTGCGTATTTATTTGCCCAGTTGCCAAATCCAAGTTATATGGAAGGTGCTGTGACCGTTGAATTTGAACTACTCAGTATTGTTAGTGGTGAAGCGACTTTAGATGTAAAATTTGGTGAAACATGTGTTAATCCAGAACTCAATAAAAACATTGTATTTATTGAAAGAATTACGCCCGCATCGGGTTCTACCAATGTGAGTGTTTCAGAAAATATTATAGTGGCATTTGCAAAACCTATTGAACGATTTACTTTTAGTTTACCTGATGAAACAGATGGTACAAAAATGGTTCAGTACAGAGGAATGGTCTCAAGCACGGATGTGAAAGTTACCTCAAAGACGACAAACATACCATGTACCTTTGAATGGAACAGAGCTAAAACGCAGTTAACATTGATACCAACTATTAATTATATAGAAAATGAATATGTTACCGTCATTGTCTCCGTGCGATTAGAATATATGAATAGCGCAGGTGCTTGGGTTGCTTCAGGTAAAATAGAAAAGGACACATCTATTTTTAAAACGAAACTAGAACCGTATACAATCCTTCCAGACAATATTCAATATGCATACCCGATGCCGGGGATGTCAAATTATTATAAAAATGAAAGCAATACGGGTTACATCCGTTTACTTTCGTTGCCAAATAAACCTATGAATTTGGCACCTAATTTTTCTTTTCAAGTTGTTTTCTATGAGGGTTCAACAGAAGTTGCACGTGTTACAAATGTTACCGTAAAAAATGTGTCAACGGATGATCAGTTTACCTACCCCATTCCTAATAATGTGTTGCAAAATAGTAAAGCATATACCTTGAAATTGATAAAAGTAGAAGATGTGAGCCAGACTAGGAGTGTAAATGTACCCAACAGTTCTACCATGTCAATGGGTACGATTGCACAAACACCCATGGATACAACTATTTTTTCGTATTCGTTTACATGCAGTAAGTACGGATCATTTGCGGAAAAAATGGCATACTATAATGTGTATGAAGTTGAAGTAAGTGGTAGAATGGTTGTGCATCATTTAGCTCCCAATAATAGAGATGTTGTGGCGAATACAGCAGAAGATTTTTCACAACTAGAAACCTTTGGCCTAGCAGCACAAGGGGTGATGAGAACTGATAAATTGGTGCGTGCAATAGGTGCAGACTTAACCAATGGATTTATGATTAGTGGCATTACAAATTTCCCTGACAGTGTTTCTTATAGTTATTACAGCAATACCATGTATGTACAATACAATGTGTTTAATGAATTGTATATACAAAATCATAAAAGCAATGCTGCTGCAATTACGTGCACTGTAAATACAAGTACTGTTACTAGTTGCAGTGCTGCAACCGCTCCGTCTACGTTTCAGAAGCAGAAATATTATTATAAAATGGGTTATTTCTTACCAGGTAAAAACATTAAAACATCTGAAGTGGTTGTTGGCTTTGACTTGCCTATCGCTATTATTGTTCAATAAAAATGAAAAAAAGTATATTTCTAATTCTGTGTTTGTTGTTGCTACAAAAAGGGATGGCTCAAAAGGGTGATAGCCTTGGTGTAATTGCGCATGTAGCAGCCGATAAGGTCTTGTTAAAATGGTTGCCTTCTAATTATGCTTTATGGATGGAAGGCACGCGTACAGGCTATACCATTGAACGTACAGAATTGGTTTTGAAAAATAATAAATGGTCAGTTGTTACGAAAATTAACTTAACGCCAGAAGCTATTAAACCTTGGTCGGATGAGCGCATCACAAAAGAAGCTGAAACCAATCCCGAATTAACAAATGCAAAAGTTTTGATAGCAGGTCGAATTCTTCAAGATAATCCACAACAAACAAATTCGCCTGTTGCAAATGCAGAAACACAAATGCAAAAAGATTATGTACATGTGATGTCCTTGCTTGCAAACGTGTTGAACAACAAATCTGCGGAAGCAATGGGGTTGTATTTTGAAGACAAGACCGTACAACCAGGGAAAACGTATTTGTATGAAGTTGTTTTACAATCATCCAAAAAAATGAAAGGTAAAACCGTTGTACAGATGAACGAGCCAACAACCTTGCCAAACGTGATGGGTATTGATTTTAAAACCATAAATAAATCGGTAGAACTGTATTGGTTGAAGTCGAAACATTCGGGATATTTTGCTTATGACATTTATCGTTCGACTTCAAAAAATGCAAATTTTGAAAAAGTAAATTCCCATCCATATATAGGAGAAATGGGTTTGACATTAGACGGAAACCGAATGAAATACATTGATTCATTTCCCGAAATGAATAAAACATATTATTATAAAATTAAAGGTTTGAATGCTTTTCAAGAAACCAGTCCTTTTAGTGAGGTGCTTACTGTACAGGCGGTGACATTTATACAATACGGGCCAACAATAACGAAAGCTAGTTCAAAGGATAATATAAACATTGCTTTAGCGTGGGAAGTAAATGCGGTTGATAAAAACAACGTTTCTTTTTTTAGTGTATGGACTGCCAAAACGCAGGATGATGAAATGAAAAAATTAAACGACAAACCCATTTCTGCAAAGACCTATACCTATACAGACGCGCGTATCAATAAACCAACATTTAATTACTATCGCGTGTGTGCGCATGGCTATACAGGTGATTCTATTTGTTCTATGTTAAAAGATGGTTTTTTAGTGGATTCCTTTCCTCCCAAGAAACCCATTGTTGTTTCTGGTGTATGCGATACCAATGGTGTTGTTACTTTGGTTTGGAAAAAAAATAAAGAAGAAGACATGTTTGGCTATCGTGTGTTTCGTACGTTTTTTAAACACAAAGAACCTATTCGTATTACAGACTCTACCTATAGCGATACTTTATTTATAGATAAGGTTGATATTCATTCGGGTTGGAAAAAAATATACTATTGTGTGTATGCGGTGGATCAGGTTTTCAATTCATCAGAGCAATCGGTTTATTTTGAAGTACAGCTGCCGGATCGGGTGCCGCCAACAAATGCCATCTTTAAAAAATACGTAGCTGGTTATACCGGTATTGTATTGGAATGGATACCAAGTCCATCGGATGATATTAAATATCAATATCTGTACAAAAAATCGGAGTTTGAATTTCAATGGCAGCAAGTACTGGTGCTATCGGGCACTAAGCTTGGCATCAATACTTATCGAGATACACTTACACAAACCGATATGCTGTATGATTATAAATTGGTGGCCGAAGACTCTTCGGGTTTGAAATCGACCGATGTGCAAATTGTACGTGTGCAGCAACCAGAAAAAGATCCGTTCCCGATGGTTAAAAATGTACAAGCATTTGTAAGCCGTGAGAATAAAAAAGTAAAACTAAGTTGGGAATTTAACAAACAAGCTGTGGGCTTTAAAATTATGCGCTCTCAAAACGGCGCTCCTGTTGAAACCTATGAATTTGTAAAAGGAACGAAACGTGAATTTTACGATAGTTGGCTAACCACCAATACCGAATATACTTATGCAGTTATAGCCGAACTACCCGATGGTAGAGAAACAATTATGAGCGCTAAAGTTAAAATAACCTATTAATACTACCTTGTTAAGGTAAAAAATAAATCAGTTGCTTTGCCGCGGGAGAGACACAATCACGGCAAAAATAGTAAAATACTTATTGCGGTATGTTTGCTTTATCTACCAATGAATACAAGGCATTCGGAACATCGATTAAAGATTTATAAAATATTATCACACGTAGAAATATGAAACAACTCATTTCTTCCGCTATATTTTTTTTAGCATTGATTTTTACACAAACACTTTTTGCAAAAGTGATTTATGTGAATGGTAGTTATACAGGTTCTACCGCCAATGGTACAAGCTGGGCAACTCCCTACAAAAAAATGGAGCTTGCCATTGCCGCTGCGGCGGATGGCGATGAGGTATGGGTGGCAAAGGGGACGTATGTGGCAAGTGCTTCAGGCTATAACATCAACAATTCTGTAAGCATCTTTGGGGGTTTTGCAGGTAATGAAACAACCGTGTATGCAAGAGATTTATTAGTAAATAAAACCATTGCAAAAGGCTTTAATCAAGGTAGTGGTAATTATGGTATTATTTTTAATTTAAAACAAAACAAAACCTTTTTACTTGATGGATTAAATCTAACAAATTTTGGAGTGGGTGTATTAACTAACAATAATACGAGTGCATTAATACCAGGCGATCGATATCATTTGACCTTGAATAATTGCAATCTATATGATGGAAGTGCACCAATGGTTTTTAACCATAGTACAGATTTAACTGTTACAAATTGTACGTTTAACAATTTAGGAACATTCCCAATTAGTAGTTCAACAAATGTTTTGGGAACAGATCCATTAGTTGACCACTCAAATATTGAAATTTCAAATTCTAGATTTGACTATGGCAGCTCAAATTCAACAATTTTTGATATATATAATGCTCAAATAGATATTTCAAATTGCATGTTTAATCTGTTTACTTCTTCAACGGTATTTTCGGCAAATGAATGTAAAGGTTGGAAAGTAACAGGGTGTACGTTTAAAGGGATTAGAAGTACCCTTATCACATTGAACAATGCGATAGGAGAAAAGATAATTGATGATTGTATTTTTGAAGATTTTGCAAATAGTACCTTAATCCAATCCTATGGTTCTGGACAGCCAACGGATGTGCACCTTAAAATATCGAATACTATTTTTAAAAATAGTACCAATTGCTATAGCTTGGTAAGTGGCAATACAGGTTTGGAAATGGACAATGTTTCTTTATCCAATATTTCGTTTAGTAATTCTTATGTTTTAGATTTTTATAACGGAAGAATACAAATTAAAAACTCAAGTTTCGAACACCTGAGTTCTACTACTAATTACTGTTCTTTTATGGGTGGAACAGATGTAAAAAAAGAAATTGATAATGTTGTTTTTTCAAACAATGCCATTCCATTTATTTATAATAGTTCTCATCCTAATGATTCTACAATTACCACATTAAAAAATTCAACTTTTAAATATAATACTATAAGAAGCGATGCGACTAATCCCAGTTTGATGACCTTGTATGGTAAAGTTACGATATCAAACTCAATTGTATCAGACAATACCTATTTGTGGGGGAGTAGCAGGCCTGACAAGGGATTGATAACGATAAATAATACCTATCTTATAATTACAGATTCAAAATTTGAAAATAATATTACAAATTATCAATCGGGAGTTTTATTTACCTACTATAGTAGTGTAATAATTGATAGGTGTGATTTTAATAGCAATGAAAATTCAACATTTTTCGTTCCTATTTCATATTCATCTGCAGGAGCTTTGTATTTGGCAAGTGAAGGGAATTTTTATAAAATAAGCAAATCAAATTTTAAAAATAATAAAAGCGTTGGCAATGGAGCTGTCTATGTAAATAGTCCATTAATGGAAATAAATGAATGTTTCTTTAGTGCTAATCAATCCTTATCAACAAATTCTCAAGATGCATCCGCATTAAGATTTGCAGTTCAGTGTGGAGGGACTTTAAGAAAAGGCTTAATTAATAATTGTCAATTTATTAATAATACTTCATTAAAGGGAACAACAGTTAATATTTCTCAAGCTTCAAATTGTAATAGTTCAGTTGTACTCAATCAATGTTTAATTGAAAATAACACGTCCACTCAAGGAACGTCAGGTTTAGTTGTCCAAGGAGGTATTTCTAATATTAGTAATACATTATTTAATAATAACAATTCTACCTTACCTGATTTTGGAATTTTTAAACGTGAAACGAATACGGAAGAAGTCAATTTTTACAATTGCACCTTTGTAAAAAATCAAGCAACAGGTTCTGGGTTATTTACGGGTTTGTATCCCAATATTATTGCCAATTCTGTTTTTTGGGGAAATGGTACAGAAGCACCGATAAGTTTAATCAATTATCCGATTTTGGTTAATGTCACCAACAGCCTTGTGCAAGGCGGCTTCCCTCTAGGCACGAACATCTTTGACACCGATCCGAAGTTTGTAGATTTTGCTGGTGGTAATTATCGTTTGTCGTGTCAGTCACCATTAATTAATAAAGGAAATAATGCCTTAGGTGTTTCATTGTTTGACTTAGATGGCACGGCACGTATTTTTGCGGATACCATTGACATTGGTGCTTACGAAACCCATGTAGATCCTGCCTTGGCAAATATGATACCTGCACCTTCGTTTACCATACCAGCTAGTGTGTGTAAAGACGAATTGATTGCGCCTATAAATACAACGGCCAATAGTAGCAATTATACGTATAGATGGGTGTGGGGCGATGGACAGTCGTCTACACAAGTAAGCCCAACACATGCGTACGTGCAAGCAGGTTCTCAAACCATTCAATTAACAGCATCTAATTTTTGTGGGCAATCAAATACAAGTTCCAAACAATTAACTGTATTGAATACCAATGCACCAACCATTTCGACCGTGTCGGTTGTTTGTCCTAGTGCAAGTCAAAGCTATACGACAGATGCAACCTGTCAAAGTATTGTGTGGACAGTTACGGGAGGTACTATCACCAGCGGGCAAGGTACCCAATCGATCCATGTACTTTGGGGCACGGGTGTTACAGGAAATGGTGTTATTACACTATTGGCTACCAATTGCGGTACTGCAGCCTGTGAAATACCTGTAACCGTTACGGTACCAATTGTACCGGTATCCTTTCAACTTACAGGTCCTGCACAGGTATGTCAAGGGAGTCTAGCACATTATGCAACGCTTGTTAAAGATCAATCGCCTGCAACATTATATACATGGTCAATTAAAGGTGGTACTATTAGCATTACCAATAAAGGCTATAACATAACGGACATAGATGTACTTTGGAATGCTGCTGACACCTTAGGTCGTATTTATTTGACAACGTATAACGAATTGTTAAAATGTGGCAAAACAGATTCGTTTACTGTAAGATTGCGACCGAGTTATAAAATAACAGGTACAACAGATGTTTGTGCAAATACCTCATTGGTTTATAACGCTCCAATGGATATTGGTGCGGTTGTATGGCAAGTTACCGGAGCAGGCAATAGTATTGATGGCAGTGGCTATGCTACGTGGGGAACAACTGCAGGGGTATATAAAATAATTGCAAAACCTATAGATGTAACAAAAGCTTGTGTTGGTTCTGATACGCTTGTCGTGCATGTAATTGAAACACCTGTTATAACAAGTATTTTGGGAGAAACGGAGTTAAAAATAAATGAAGTTCAAACCTATACGGCACAAACAAGTATGCCAACATCGGATTTGAATTATACGTGGTCTTCAGGTGGTGGTACTGTTTCATCAAATTATCAAAATACAGCAACCATACAACGCACAAGTTTTGGTTCTGACAACAATGTATCACTTATTGTTAATACCAAGGTGGCCGCCTGTTCATCACCGTTATTTAAGTTACCTGTTACAGCATTGTATGTGTACAGCATAACAGGCTTGGATACCATTTGTATTGGTGAAACGACTTCATATTATACAACTGCAAATCCAAGTCAAACGGGCGATACGTACGCTTGGACAAGTACCTTAAACAATTCAATAGGCAGTTCAACAATATTCGACGTTGAATTTTTGAATCCCGGAAATCAACAAATAAAACTTGCTGTTTATAGCAATGGGAAAAATTTTGTTGTCATCAAAAATGTATTTGTGAAATCGTCTCCTTCTACGATAGCTTTGGAGGGCCCATTGGTTATTGACCCTGCTGGATTACAAACGGCTGTATATACGGTTAAGTCTCCAGCAAATGCGAACTATACATTTGCTATTGTTGGTGGTACACTTCAATCAAAAGTTGGAAATGTTTATACTGTAAAATGGAATGGTACGGCACCCTTTTCAATAACGGTTCAGGATAAATTTGGCACAAATTGTTCGGGTGTGCCTGTATCAATAGCAGTTACAAAAGCAATTGCTTTGCCAAATAATATTAGTGCAAGTAATCCTGCGTGTTTGAATACTATTTCAACTTATACATTTGCAGGGGATAATGAATCGAAAAATTTTGTATGGAGCCTTGATGGCGGTGGCAGTTTGGTAAATGTCAACAACAATCAAGTAACCATTGAATGGAATCAACTCGGCGCCCACATACTTACCTTGCAGTACGATCGATATGGTCCGCAGGTAATTTCAACAACGATTGATGTACATGCGTTGCCGGTACCAGTAATAAGTGCAGGTACTATTTGTGGAAGCACAAGTTTCAATCTTGCAACCGTTCAATCCTATCAAAGCTACCAGTGGTTTGTAGATGCACAGCAATCGGCTTTTTCAACACAAACAAATCCGCCAATAACTTTAGAAGGCATGTATTCGGTTCGCGTTGTTGACAATAACGGTTGTATAAATTATGGCAATCAATACATCAAACAAGTACCGATGCCAGTTGCAAGAATATTTTCTCCAGACAATCTTTCGCCTTGTTATGATCCCAACTCAATTGCAACAACAAACATTAAATTATCAACCTTTCAAGGTCAAGCGTATAGCTATCAATGGTACGTTGACAATGTGCCAGTTACTGGAACAAATACATTTACACTTCCTGTGAATGTACCCTTAAATCTACAAAAGTACCATACCTATAAAGTTCAAGTAACTTTTGAAGGCTGTGTACAAATATCCGATAATGCCTATGTAAATGTTGGTACATGTGGAGGTGGCGGCGGTGGCTGTACCGAGACACCTGTTTCATTTACGGTAGATCCAACTTCAATTTGTCAGCCTTATAAATTGACAGCAAATGCAACAACTGAATTGGGTTGGGATTTTGGAGATGGAACGACAGCAACAACACCAACGGTTAGCAAATCATACATTGATCCCGGTATTTACAATGTGCGCTTAACGCGTCGATGCCAAACGTATACTGCACCAGTAGAAGTATTTGCACGTGCTTTATTCAAATTAGATGAGCCAGGTTGTGCTGGCCAAGCCTTATTATTTAAAGATTTATCTGTAAATGTACCACGCGATAGTATTGTTGCTTGGACGTGGAATTTTGGAGATGGAACAGGAGACTTTACATTTACAGGTTTAGGCAATAGAAATTTAGCGCATACGTTTGCAACAGCCGACACGTTCTCTGTTCGTTTAACTGTTACAGCTTCAAATGCAAATGGGGTTCAGTGTAGCTTTACCTATACAAAAAAATATACAATTACTGCTCCTCCACAAGCCAATTATATCACTACAGTACCTTTATGTACAGGCAATACCTACACGTTTGATGATAACAGTGTTGTAACCTATGGTAGAGGATTAAGCAAGTGGACTTTTAGTAACGGACAAGTATCAGCAAATGAACTTACACTACAGCAATTTGCCGTAGGTACACAATCGGCTACTTTATTTGTGAAAGATTTGTTGGGTTGTTCCAATACAAAAACTACATCCTTTACAGTTGTGGCTCCAGTTCAAATTGGATCAATACAAGTAACATCAAAAGATACCTTGTTGTGTAATGGAAGAACAGTTACTTTAACGGCACCCCTTACTGCGAATACCAAAACATATGCTTGGCGTAAAGTTGGTAGCGCTACCGTATTAGGAACGGCACAAACTTATGTAGTAACAGCTCCTGGAAGTTATACAGTAACGTATTCCCCTAATACTACATGTGATGCAACAACAGCTGCTGTTCAAATAAATGCGTTTGCGGTGCCGAATTTAGTTTCAGGTTCAAAACTATTATGTGAAGGAAATCAATTAACGATAAGTAGTAATTTATCTAGCACCAACTATTCATTTTCTTGGAAGCAAGGTGCAAATACCTTACCCAACAATACCGCTGATTTAAATTTGTATAATATTACAACAGCTGCAACAGCAGGGTATGTAGTTACGGTTACCGAAAAAGTAACAGGCTGTTATGCGGCTTTGCCATCG
>JAYTLG010000082.1:0-2751 GCA_043729555.1 Cytophaga sp. | reverse complement strand
TTTCTTTTTTGAAATAAAAAGCTCTTTGAAATGATTAAAATTTCGAACATACATAAAGCCGACACCTGTTTCTACAATAGATCCGTTAATAATTCCATCGTATTGGTTTTTTCGGAATGCTTTTACTTTATAACGACCATTTTTGGTTATTTTATATTCAACAACAACATCGCCGGTTATGTTTTTAGCACTACTATTTGCAGTCGCTTCTTGCCCTTCTATAGGGATGTTTCCACCAATTTGAATGCTTATTCGTTCATCTAATAACTCTTTAGTGACCCCTACAGCTACTTGTGTATTGCCTTTTTGTTGACCATTATTAACCTCGTTGTATGATTGTACATCTACATCTATTTGCAGTCCGTCAACATATTTTGCTGAAAGTTTATTTAATTCATTACTCATCATTCTGCTTACACTTCTTCGTGCAAAATCGGACCCCGTATTTGCCGAGCTGTTATTGTCAGAAACCATAAATCGATTTAATACCAATAGCGCAAAAACTTGTTTATTTACCTCAGATTCGTTCGAATTTATCGTTGTTATTTTTGAATATACTTCGCCTCCCATAGCACCTTTAACATTGTCTGGCATATCTAACTGAAAGCTGATGAGTGGTTTTAATAATTGACCTTCCATAGACATGACTACAATAAATGGAAGTGGTTTGCGTAATGCACTTGAATCAATAACAGCACTATTGGCAAGTAGGCCTTCGGGCGATGTCTTTGTTGTATACGTTGCCTTTATGTCAACAAGTGCATTTAATGGGTCGCCACTCCAAATGATTGTGCTGCCTTGACTAATATTAAATTTGCGTACAATTAAATTTTCTAAAGATGCTTTATAATTGCCATCATGCACAACATATCGTCCAGTTAAATTTGTTTGACCGCTTGCGTCCATTTTGAAATTCAAATCTGCATCGCCTCGTACGGAAAGTGAATCTCCTGAAATAGGATCAATCAGTAATTTCAATGTGCTATTTCTGTTGATGTGTATTTTTGATCTGAAATCAATTCCTGTAATTATCTCCGTTGTTATTTCATCTGTTTGTCTAAGCATGATAGGGTCAAGAGAGGAGGAATCGTTTGTGAATAGAACAATTCCGTCTCCACGGTCAACCGTTACTTTAGAATCGGGAACCGCAAATGTAAAGTGGCTGCCCCGCACAATATTAATATCGGCATTAATTACAGGTAAATTTTGATCCCCTTTTATTGTAAACTTACTGTCAAGAAACACCTTTCCATAATAGAGTTTATTGTTGGCAGCGGTCGTATTTAAAACCATGAAGTTGTCGGTGTTGAGACTTAAATTAAACTTTATGTTATTTAATTTATTTATATCTACATATCCGTTAATTTCAGCTTTGTTATTTAACGAATCAAGAATATTGAAATCGTCGAATGTAACTTTTTCTGGACTGATTGTTATCGTTTCGTTTTTGATAAACAATCGTTGATTGATATAGGATACTTTAGTGGATGCATCTATTAATTGAATATTGCCGTTAA
The DNA here is from genome assembly GCA_043729555.1 of Cytophaga sp. GTDB lineage: Bacteria > Bacteroidota > Bacteroidia > Cytophagales > Cytophagaceae > Cytophaga. The sequence goes on along the minus strand of JAYTLG010000082.1, from coordinate 1,234 downwards.
ATTTTGGGTCGTCCACAGATCCTGTGATTGCTATGTTGCCTTTTACTTTTCCCGTGCTGCCTTGTATTTGTCCGCCCGTAAACGCTTCCAGAGAATGGAGTTCGAACGATTGGATATTGGCATTAAAATTTAATGCATTTTTAGTGTCAGAATTTAAATAATACCCGTTAATACGTGCTTTGTTTTGGGCATCTGTTAATTCTATACTGGCAGTATATCTATTTTCAGTAAGGTTGTCGGCCGCGATTTTTAAATCTCCAACCCTCGATTGTTTGTAGTTCAGGTCTTTGATTGACAGGTTAGAAGTAAATGCTGGGTGCTCATGAATATTTTTCAGATTTATATTTCCATCTAATATTCCTTGCACCAACATGGTGTCGTCTTCTATGATTTGAGAAAGTGTATGCAAATTAAATGCTGAGAATGACAAATCTAAGTTTTTGCCTTCTTCAAATGATTGTAGCTGAATGTATTGACCGTCTTGCGAAAGTTTGAAATGGTCTGCAAACAAATAATTTTTAGCTAATTCGATGTAGTTGTTTTTAGATACAATCCATTTATTTTGTTGTAATGTTAACCCATCCTTTAAAATACTAAAACGATAATGATTGTTTTCGGCAATTGTGAAGATAGCGTTTAGTTGTATTTTATCTTCATCGGCTCTATTCTTGATGCTTAGGTTGATGGATGCTGTATCGTTATATATGTCTCCACTAAGTTTAGTACGTTGCAGTTTAATGCCCCCTGTTTTTAAATATTGCCAGCCAGTATTGTAGTGTAATTTTTCAGGGTCTGAATCTACAGTGAATACAAGATTATTTACCGTATTGCCATCATAGGTTGCCGAAGGGATGTTCGCATTTAATGTGATTTTTTCTAACTCGCTGTTAAATGTACCACTAACGGTCATTGGATTGTAGTTTGTTAGTGACGGAAATATAACTTCGCGCAATATGGGCGAATCGTTTAACTTTACCTCAAAAGCAAAATTTTGTGGGCTTGTCTCTTTGTATTTATTATCTGAAAAATGAAAATATCGATTTAGATGATTAGTGATTGCATCGCCAACTGTCAATACATCGATGTTGCCATCAAAACTTGCAGCCAACATCGAACTGTTTAGTTTTACATTACTTTTTCCAGGTTCATTAATAGAAATCAATACCAATGAATCTTCTTTGTATCGTTTTCCGTTTTGTATAACTAGAATATTTCGTGTGGTAATATGGCCGTT
>JAYTLG010000081.1:0-13066 GCA_043729555.1 Cytophaga sp. | reverse complement strand
CTTAACTGGATTATTTGTAATTAATCTCAATTTAGAAATTTGTAGGTCACGCAAAATTTGAGCCCCTGTTCCATAATCGCGTTGATCCATTTTGAAACCTAATTCCAAATTTGCTTCAACGGTATCGCGGCCTTGCTCTTGCAATTTGTATGCTTTTAACTTATTCAACAAACCAATGCCACGGCCTTCTTGGTTCATATATAAAATTACACCTTTCCCTTCTTTTTCAATCATCTCCATAGCAGCGTGCAATTGCGCACCACAATCACAACGACACGAGCCAAAAATATCTCCAGTTACACAAGAAGAATGCACACGAACCAATACAGGCTCGTCTTTCTCCCACGAACCTTTTATCAAGGCTAAATGTATCTCATCGGTACTAATCTGACGAAATGCCAATAAATCAAAATTGCCTAAATTGGTTGGCATGTCAACGCCAATTTCTCTTTTTACAACGCTTTCGTGTGTTAGTCTATATTCAATTAAATCTTTAATAGATATTAATTTCAAATTGAACTTTGTTGCGATTGTTTTAAGCTCGGGCAAACGCGCCATGCTCCCATCTTCGCTCATGATTTCAATCAATACGCCAGCGGGCTTAAAACCTGCAAGGCGTGCCAAATCAACAGCAGCCTCGGTATGCCCCACCCTTCTCAAGACACCATCGTCTTTTGCTTTCAGCGGAAATATATGTCCAGGCCTTCCTAAATCTTCAGGCTTCGTATTGGGATCAACTAATGCTTGAATTGTTTTAGAACGATCGGATGCAGAAATCCCTGTTGTACAACCATTGCCTAGTAAATCAACCGAAACTGTAAAGGGCGTTTCGTGTGTGGCAGTATTACTACCGACCATTAAATCTAATTTCAATTCAATACAACGCGCTTCAGAAATCGGTGCGCATATCAATCCACGACCTTCCTTCGACATGAAGTTTATAATCTCAGGTGTTACACATTCTGCAGCACAAATAAAATCGCCTTCATTCTCTCTATCTTCATCATCAACAACAATGATTACCTCTCCTTTGCGAATGGCTTCAATTGCATCTGCTATTGAATCTAATTTAATTTGTTCCATACTCTTTATAAATCCTAATCCAATCTATTTTTTCAATTCCAAAGCATTTCTTTGGGCAATAATTCCTTCCAATGCTTTTTCTAACACTGAAGTTGTTTGCGACCAATCAAAATACCTTGCAATAAATTCTTTTCCTGCAGCACCCGTAATGTCTGCAAGTTCTTTATTATTCAATACAAATTCAATTCTGTCTGAAAACTCTTGGGCAGTATCTGCAATATATAATTGCTGTTCGTGTGTTGCACCCAATGCTTTATTTGCCAAACTTGTTGTGATGGAAGGCAAACCACAAGCCATTGCTTCTAATAATTTATTTTGTAATCCCGATCCGCTTAATAAGGGAGCAACAAACATTTTTGACTGCAACAAATACGGCTTAATATCATCAACAAATCCTGTTACCAATACATTGTCTGATTGCAACTTTAACACTTCAGTCGATGGACTAGTTCCAGCCAAACACACCGCCAAATTAATTCCTTTGGAAGCCAGCAATGGAATTACTTGTTGCACAATAAACTGAGCCGCTACCACATTGGGATGATACCCCATATTTCCGGTAAAAACTAAATCGTATTTTTTCTCCATCGGTGCTGAATCTTCTAAATAATATTCATTCACACCATTTGGCACAATCAGCATATTTTTTCGAATCACGTCTGGCAAAAACGTTGCGTCTTGATTGGTAATAATCGAATACCCTTGAAACAACTTTCCAGAATTTATTTCATATCGTTTTAAACGACTCGCTTCAATTTTAACCAAGGGCTTTTGATAGAATGTCGAAAAGTTTACCCGCTTGTACATGCCTGCCGACAATGCATCCATGTAATCTAAAAAGAAAGGCACATCTTCTTCGAAAGGTAGATTTTCTACTAAGCGAATCAATTGTACATAAACAATATCAATATTGAATTTATATATCCATTGACTCATAATCATTTTCATTTCGCCATTTTTGAAATAATTCACCTGAAAAGGCGCTTTATTCAATAGGGATGATAACAAGTTTGGATAAATTTTCTTTTTAGAGAGCGGAATGATTTTTATCTCTTTGCAATATTCTTTCAGCTTCAAAACATGGTCTTCCGAAACTTCTTCGTCAGAAAGGCACAATAAAAAAATATTGTGTCTTTTAGATAATTCCTTAATTTGATAAAAAGCCCTTAATTTATCTCCTTTATCTATTGGGTATGGAAACCGTGATAATGCTATTAAAACGTTCATTATAATTCGTTATACAATTTCTCAAACTTGGGAATTAGATTCGCCCAAGAATAGTCGTTCATAGCTTTTAATCTTGCATTATACGAAATGCGTTTAGCAAATTCCGGATCTAGCAACAATGACACTATTTTATTTTTAATTTCTTCGGGCGTATCTCCAATCAAAAGGTCAACATCGGCTGTGTAGGATATACCTTCTGCACCAATTGTAGTAGACACAATTGGCATGCGCATTCCCATTGCTTCAACGACTTTTAATCGCATCCCCCCTCCAGATCGCAAAGGTACGACAAATACACTATGATTTTGAATAAAAGTAGCTGCATTCGGCACAAGGCCATGTAAAAATACGCTTGGGCGCTTCCAAGTATCAAAACGACCATCCATACCCTTTCCAGCTATATGAAACTCGGCCCTAGGCAATTCCTTTAATACAAGCGGCCATATTTGATTTAAAAACCACTCAACCCCCTCATTATTAGGCAACCAATGCATACTCCCAATAAAACAAACCGTGTTTTTTTGAGCTGCATTTTCAATCAAAGGTTCATCCTCAAAACCTGCCTGTATCGTCCGTACAATCCCTCTATAATTTTTATCTCTATAGTAAGCTTCATCGTCAGGTGTAATTGCAACAATCGCATCCATTAAATGAAGTGTTTTGTCTTCATACTTTTTTATCTGACTTGCTAAATATTGCGTTGCCAACTTTTTAACTGGATTTGCAGTATTGGAAGCAAGTCTTTGCCATATTTTATGTTCAATATTATGCGAACGCAAAACAATTTTAGCTGTTGAATGTCTTCTTAAAACAGAAATATACAGGGCCATATAAGCACCTTCAATTTGAATAACATCGTAGGTATTTTCCTTTAAGATCTTTATTAATAAGACTTCAAACTCTTTGGACTCAAAACGTGCAATGTTGTATGGAATTGAAGAGAAAAGATTTCCCAACATGTCTTTCAATCGAATGTCTGTATTGATATTTACAGAAAATGAATGATTATACCCTTGCGTAATTGAATTGGGATTTTCGAAATGTTTATTCGTATTTAAAAATGCTAAATCTACTGTATGCCCGTAAGATCGTAAGTATTTAGCCACATACCATGTTGCAATATTGCCACCGTCATTTAAAGGATATGGTATGCGATTGGTTATTTGTAAAATTCGAAGAGGGAGGTTCATGAAAGCTATTTCATCATTTTCTCAAAACTTTCCCAAAGCAATGTTGCTGTTTGATCCCATGAAAATTTTTGACGCTGAATAAGTCCTTCTGCCAGTAACTGTTCTTTTATATGCGGAACCTTATATAGCTGAAACATTGCATTCGCAATAGCATCAACAGATTCTGGATTTACAAGCATGGCAGCCTTGCCTGCAACTTCTGGTAAGGATGTTGTATTGGACGTAATGATTGGCACTTCGCAATTCATTGCTTCAAGTAATGGTATTCCAAACCCTTCGAAAAAGGGTACGAATGTCAAGGCATTTGCCGAAGCCAATATCTTAGCCAATTCTGGTGTTTTTACATGGCCCAAAAAATGTATATCATTTCTAAATATCAATGTATGATACAACATTTGAATATCTTTGTTGCCCCACATGGCCTTACCAACCAACAAAAGCTTTATATCGCAATTGGATTGTTTTTTAAATATATCAAAAGCTCGCATGAGGTTTAATATATTTTTACGCGCATGCATGGAGCCGATGTATAAGAAAAAAGGTCTACCTGCAGCATACTTATATCGAACGTTCCCTTGCTCTGATTCAGAAATAGGTTTGAATACACTATTGCACCCATTATAAACGACATCAATATTTTCTGCTGGAATTTTATAGGTGGTCACAATATCCTTTTTCGAATATTCTGAAACAGTTACTAATCTTGTTGCCGTTTTGGCAAAGATTGGCATATTTTTTTTGTAATAACGTGCAACTCCTTTGGGTAAATCTTGAGGTCTATGTTCAAAATTTATATCATGTATTACATTCAAGGTTTTAACCTTTGTGGATTTGCAGATATAACCATCAGTTGAAATAAATGCATCAGCCTTTACCTTTTTTAACATAAATGGAATACTCCACTCAAAAAACAAATACCATAAAATTTGATGGCGTGCCTGTGGAAACAGCACATGAGGCACAACATTTTTGCCAAAAATAAATTTATCGCTGTATGGACGGTCAAAGAAGAAATGGAATGTGTGTTGTGGATTTCGCTCTGTAATACGTTTCAATGTTTCATAGGTGAACCACCCGATTCCTTCCAATCGATCATCTAACAACAAACGTGTATTTACAGCAATATTCAATTTTTCAGCATTTTAGATATTCAAATTACGACTAGCCAACTACAATACCAAGGGTCTTATCAATATCTTTTGAAATTACTTTCAATTCCATAGCAACCTGAAGTAGGTGTAGCAAGTCTTCTACAGCTCCGTCATTTTGCATTTTTTCAATCTCCTTAATATTTTCACGAATCATACATTTAAGTACAACGCGTTTCAATCTCAATACGGTCTTTGGCACTACAGAGTTTAAAATATCTGCTTCTTTCGGAACATCTATTTGAAATTTGCCCCAATTTTCGCTGATGTGAAATTTGCTTGAGAGTAGATCAATGGCGGCATCACGTATGAATTGTGGATGCTCCTGTAGCAGAAAAAAAGTATGGTCTACTTGTCCGCCAGTTACACGTATATCAATAATTTTTTTAATAATAAAATCATATGCAGGATTTTTGAACTCAATATCTTGCAATTCATGTATGAGGTAGTCCGACAAAGGCATGTCCTGCTCCATGGTAGATGATGCAAAATTTAGCAAATACCGCATCATTTCGCGTTCATGCATTTTTAACGATTCTTCTTCAAGACTTAACCGAACTACATCGTCGGGTAATTCGAGCTCTGGAGGTTCTGTGAATCCCGTATATTCCGCACGATCGTTTTCTCTTTTCTTCGCATCTTGCTGCCCTTTTTGTATGGCTTTTTTATTGTATTCCGAAATTAATATTTGCTCGTCAATTTCAAGCAACTTACTACATTCCCTAAAAAAAACAGATCGTTTAATTGCATCCGGAACTTTTGAAATACTTTCAATAATATCCCTAATAACATCTGCACGTTTTATCGGGTCGTTTCCAATTTCATTTAAACTAAGCGATGTTTTAAATGAAATAAAATCCCGCTTTGTACTTTTAATGTATTCTTTAAAAGCTGTTGGCCCAATTTTTTGAACGTAACTATCTGGATCTTCTCCTTGCGGAAATACCACAACAGATACATTCATATCCTGCTGCAAAATAAGGTCCACCCCTCTCAATGCAGCCTTGATACCGGCAGAGTCACCATCATACAAGACTGTAATGTTAGGTGTATATCGTTTTATCAGTTTAATTTGATCTTCGGTAAGAGACGTTCCGCTTGACGCAACAACATTTTCAACGCCCGATTGATTTAACGAAATAACATCGGTATAACCTTCTACCAGTAAACACTCCTCTTCTTTTCGTATTGCTTGCTTTGCTTGAAAAAGTCCGTATAAAATTTTACTCTTATGGTAAATTACAGACTCTGTAGAGTTTAAATATTTTGCTTGTGTTTTGTCTGCTTTTAAAATACGTGCACCGAATGCTGTTACCCTTCCCGCAACGTTGTGAATCGGAAACATAACCCTTCCACGAAAGCGGTCGAACAACTTTTTAACGGCACCTTCTGCAGCGCCATCGCGTTCAATACTAAGACCTGTTTTAACTAAAAATTCCGCCTTGTATCCTTTTGTTAATGCCGCTTGCGTAAAACCATCCCAAACATCGTGACTGAATCCAAGTTCAAACTTTTTAATGGTCTCTTCTCTAAAACCACGCTCTTTGAAGTAGCTTAAACCAATCGATTTGCCATCTTCAGATTCCCATAATTGTTCGCTGTAATATTGACTCGCATAGTTGGTAACCACCAACATGGAATCCTTCTCACTTTGCTCAACATTTTGTTCTTCCGAAAGCTCTTCTTCTTTGATTTCGATGTTGTATTTTTTTGCCATGTACACCATCGCTTCAACATAAGAACTCCCTTCGTGTTCCATGATGAATTGTATAGCATCGCCACCTTTACCGCAACCAAAACATTTGTAAATCCCCTTAGAAGGAGTTACCGTAAAAGAGGGTGTCTTTTCGCTGTGAAAAGGACAACATCCCGAATAGTAATGCCCCTTGCGTTTCAATGTCACAAAATCGCCAACTACTTCGACAACGTCGATGGCTTGTTGAATTTGATCTATTGTTTCTTTGTTTAAACGCACGGTATTTTATTTAGTGGGAGTTGGTAGAACAGGGATGTTCGAATAAGCATCCAAACACAATCCAACAAAAGTCTTACTTAAAAAATTAAAAACCGCCCTTTGTCCGTCAAACTTCTCCCATTATTGTAAACAACGAATGTACGTTATGCACAATTCGCTTGCATTCCACACATCTTACTATATAAAATCACGACTCAAAGCTCATACAGCCATTTCATTTTCAACACAATAGAAGAACCCTACAAAAATCAATACTCGTCAACTTGCTATTTTAATTCATCTATTGCGTACGAACTATTGTGCGGTATTTTTTTGTTGGATATACAGATGCAAAACTGGCAATAAAAATATTGGAAATGCTGCCAAGGCAAGCTCAAAAAGACTAGTTTCTAGCCTGTAAATTGATTAAATTGCATAAAATAGAATAAAATAAAATGTCCATTACGCAAGAACAGGTATTAGAAGCCTTAAAAACAGTTCCGGAGCCAGATTTGAAAAAAGATTTGGTTACCCTAAACATGATTCGCGACATCGTTATCGATGGTAACAATATTTCATTTACAGTAGTTTTAACAACTCCAGCCTGCCCATTAAAAGAATTAATTAGAAACTCGTGTACCGAAGCAATTCACAAGCTAGTTTCAAAAGATGCTGCTGTTACCGTAAACATGACTGCAGATGTAACAACTGGTAGATTTAACAGCGGACCAATATTGCCCGGTGTTAAAAACATACTTGCAATTTCATCTGGAAAAGGTGGCGTAGGCAAATCAACCATTACAGCAAACTTAGCGGTTGCACTTGCAAAGTCTGGCGCTAAAGTTGGGATCATCGATGCCGATATCTCAGGACCGTCCATCCCCACCATGTTTGATGTGGAAGATGTTCGTCCGAATGTAATTGAAAATGAAAATGGAAAACCAACAATTATTCCAATTGAGCAATACGGCGTTAAATTAATTTCCATCGGTTTCTTATCGCCTGCAGAAAGTGCGGTCGTGTGGAGAGGCCCAATGGCCAGCGCTGCATTACGTCAATTCATCAGCGATTGTGAATGGGGCGATTTAGATTATTTATTATTTGATATGCCTCCAGGTACGAGTGATATTCATTTAACCTTGGTGCAAACCGTGCCTGTAACAGCTGCTATTGTGGTAACAACACCACAAAAGGTTGCTATAGCAGATGCACAAAGAGGTTTACAAATGTTCCGTCAAGCGCAAGTGAACGTGCCCGTATTGGGCGTAATTGAAAACATGGCTTGGTTTACCCCTGCAGAATTGCCAAACAATAAGTATTTTATTTTTGGTGAAGATGGCGGTAAAAAATTAGCGGAGAAATTTGACACACCTTTGCTTGGTCAGATACCCTTGGTGCAAAGTATTCGCGAAAGTGGTGATGCCGGAAAACCTGCCATCATCAATCAAGATCCCATTGTTGCAGAGGCATTCAAACAACTAGCAGAAACGGTTGCACAACATGTTGCAATTCGAAATGCTTCATTAGCAGAAACAAAAAAAGTAGACATAAAAGTATAAACCGTGAGCACAACAACAGAAAATACCGAATTGTTTGAAAGGGTTGAAGCCGCTTTAGAAAGTATTCGTCCTTATTTAATCACAGATGGTGGCAATGTTCGTATTGTTGAAATTACCGACGATATGATTGTTAAACTAGAGTTATTAGGCGCTTGTGGAACTTGTCCAATGTCTGCAATGACGTTGAAGGCAGGCGTTGAAGAGTCGATACGCAAAGCCGTACCTGAAATTAAAGGGGTGTTTGCAATCAACGTACAAGTAGATTAATAATTTTTAATTCACAGAAGTTAATACATTCATGAGAATAGGAATCATCTTTGGCGGACAGTCAAGAGAAAGGGAAATTTCATTTGCTGGAGGAAGAACTGTTTACGATAATTTAAACAAAGACATTTTTAGCACAGTGCCTATCTTTATCGATAGCCTTGGACAATTTATTTTACTCGATTGGCAATTTGTTTACAAAGGAACAATTCGCGATTTCTATCCCCCATTTGATGTATTACCCGAAAGCACTCATGGCTTTCAAGTTTACATCGAATCTTTAGGTAAACTTTCAAAGGAAGAACGTGAAGGCATCATTCAAAAGGTTGGTAAGAAAATAGAACCTGCCGATTTAAAAGAATTGATCGACTTTGCATTTCTTGCACTACATGGCCCATATGGCGAAGATGGTGCCATACAAGGAATTTTAGATTGGAACAACATTCCATATTCGGGATCGGGCATTTTACCTTCTGCGATTGGAATTAATAAATACACACAAAAGAAATTATTGGCTCAAGCGAATTTCAAAGGCCCAAAGTATACCATCTATCAAAAGGCTGCGTGGCTTGCTAATGGAAACACGCAAGATTTATTGAAAACATTTGAAGCAGCGGTAGGCTTTCCATTTGTCGTGAAAGCACCATCACAGGGCTCTTCCATTGGCATCTCTGTTGTAAGCGATCGAAATGTAGACAAATTAAGAAACGCTATCAATCGTAGTTTTTTTCTTCAAGAACTTACAGCAACCGAGTGGAACAATAAATCTGACAACGAAAAAGTAAAGTGGGTTGCAACCCTTACGGATATACGCGAAGGTATTGGCATGCCTGTTAATGATGTAACAAGCAATGCATTATTCTATCATCCGGAAGAATTGTTGTCGTACCTAAACAAGACACTTCAAAAAACAGATCGTGTTTTATTGGAGAGTTTAGATAACGAAGAAGAAATTATTATTGAATCGTTTATCCCCGGTGAAGAATTTTCGTGTATCGTTATACAAGACGAGCAAGGCAACCCAATTGCACTGCCACCAACAGGTATTGTTAAAGGAAACGATTTCTTCGATTACCGTTCAAAATATTTACCCGGCATGTCGCGCAAGGTTACGCCGATCGACATACCTGCAAGTCAGGTTGCGTTGATTCGTAGTGAATGTTGCCGACTGTACACTGCTTTGCAATTTAATGTATATGCACGCATTGATGGATTCATTACTCCAACGGGTGATGTTATTTTAAATGACCCGAATACTACTTCTGGAATGATGCCTTCTTCTTTCTTCTTCCATCAGGCAGCAGAGATTGGATTGAATCCATCGCAGTTTTTGACCTACATCATTCGTACGTCTTTACAAGAACGCATCAAAGAAGGTAAGCGCAGTTTAAAAAACAAACAATTATTAATTGCGCTTGACAAATCCATTTCAGATCAAAAAAATTCTACAAAAGAAAAGGCGCGCATTGCAGTAGTGATGGGTGGTTATTCTTCTGAACGACATATCTCTGTAGAAAGCGGAAGAAACATATTCGAAAAACTTTCTTCGAGTTCCAAATACGAACCTGTTCCCGTATTCCTTACCGGTAGCGACGAGCAACATCGTTTATTCGTACTACCCATAAACATTTTATTAAAAGACAACGCCGACGACATTCGTGAAAAGGTTGTAAACTTTAAAGGTCACCACCCTATATTGGTGGAGATCGCTAAAGAAACAGCATCCATCACGAGTCGTTATGTAAACAGCACGATACAAGATCCGAAAGAAATCTCCTATAAAGAATTGTCTGAATTGGTTGATGGCGTATTCATTGCCCTGCATGGCCGCCCAGGCGAAGATGGTGGCATGCAAAAAGAATTAGAGAAGTATCACCTACCTTATAACGGCTCAGGCATTGAAAGCTCTCAAACAACCATCAATAAATTTGAGACCAATCGCATTCTAAGAGAACATGGCATTTCGGTTGCAAATCACCGCATGGTATTCAAACATGAATGGGAGACTGAAGGTGAAGCCTTATTGACGCAGATTGAATCTGGATTCAATTATCCGATCATTGCCAAACCATCGGATGATGGTTGTAGTTCGGCGGTAAAGAAGATAAACACACGGGACGGACTTCGCGCTTACATTCGTTTGATGTTTGGCGAAGAAGCCATACAAGGTTCAAAAAGCTCTGAAATTTTAAATCTGAAATACAAAGAAGAATTCCCTCAGAAGAATTATTTCTTAATTGAAGATTTAGTTTCTAAAAACGATGCTACACATTTCTTAGAAGTAACCGGTGGCTTGATGACCCGTTACGACAAAGATGGCGGTATTGTGTATGAAATATTTGAACCTTCGGAAGCATTAGCAAACGGCGATGTATTGTCGTTGGAAGAAAAATTTTTAGCCGGTGAAGGACAAAACATTACACCTGCACGATATACCAAAAACAAAGTCGACTACGAAAAAGTGGCATCCGAAGTGCGCAAGACCTTGAAGCGTGTTGCCGAAATATTGAACATACAGGGTTATGCACGTATTGATGCATTTGTACGCGTGTACGATGACAATACATCTGAAACCATTATCATTGAAGTAAACTCCCTGCCAGGAATGACGCCCGCAACGTGCATCTTTCACCAAACAGCAATTAATGGGTATAAGCCCTACGATTTTATCGACAACATATTACAATTCGGAATTCAACGAGAATCAAAAAAATTAGAACGTATATAAATATGAAATTATTTAAAGCAGACTCTTTTAAAGATGTACTAATACATGTATCAATAATTGCAGTTATTTTTATTACCCTTATACTGTTGTTCTTTTATGCTTACCTCCCATCGGTAACCAAGCATGGCGAATACATTACCGTACCAAAGCTTGAAGGCCTTAGCATCGAAGCGACTAAAAAAGTATTGGATGAAAAAGGGTTGCGTTACGAAATCAGCGATTCAACCTACAAAGTTGGCGTTAAACCATTTACTGTTTTAACGCAACACCCACTACCAGGTAATGAGGTAAAAGAAAATCGCAGGATCTATTTAAGCATCGCAGCCTTGTATCCTCCAAGTATAAAAATGCCTGAGCTATTAGACCAATCCCTTCGTGGTGCAGAAATGCAATTGAAAAGTTTGGGTTTGGTATTGGGAGATATACGAACAACCCCCAACCCCAGCAATACAGTATTATCTCAAACATTCAAAGGTGCGCCTATTAAAGCGGGCACGGCTATACCTAAAGGTTCTAAAATCGACTTAGAAGTGGGTTCGGGAAAAGGTGATACAGAAGTCGAAATCCCCAATTTAGTAGGCATGCCACTATTGGAAGCTCAAGAAACAATCAGAAGTATGGGCTTGGTTGTTGGACTCGTTACGCCTGACCCTTCATCGGAAGAAGAAGTAAATACGGTAACAAAACAAAAACCTACATACCAAACAGGCTTAAAACTTCGTTCTGGAGAAATGATAGACTTATTTGTTTCAGGATCCGCTGATCAAGTAACACCCTAATTAATCACTAAAAACAAATGACGAAGAAGTATATTTTTTGTATAACAGCAGCATTATTATTCTATACACTGGGTGTTCATGGACAAGTAAGTGTTGCTCCTTTGTACCAATATTCTGTAGGAAACACTTCGAATGTGCAACTACGAACAACCATTACTGTACAAGATGACACCTTAAAACTGCCATACATCGAAGATTTCTCTGGGCCAGGCATTCCGATTGACACCATTAAAGCCGTAGTATTTAGTGGATCTACACTCGTATATCAAATCAAACAACTAAAATTGCATGGATTAACGTCGGGGGACAGCATCCATGTTTTCAATGCAACTGGCGGTACTACAGCATCATTACTATTAAATGGTTCTAAATATGCCAAAGTGCTCGACAAGTATACGTTTCAATTATTTAACGACGCAGCACTCACAATACCAGCAACCGTTATTGCAAGTAAAATGACTTATTGCAATTGGTTCCGAATTGGAGCACCTGGATACAGCACAACACCTGACTCACTTGGTTTTTTAAATAATAATGGCGGCGCCTATATCAATAACGACATGGCTGTTAATCCTATTAGTATTGGTGTTGCTAGTTTTGATGGTGTCAATTATCTAGGACTTCCCTATTCAACGGCTACACCACCAGCTAAAGGCTATGCAGACAACTTAACCTCCTTACCGTTCAACCTATTTGGAAAACTTCCGAAAGACTCTATTTACATGAGTTTCTTTTGGCAATCTCAAGGTCTTGGAGACATGCCTTTAACAAGTGAATTTTTATCCTTGGAATTTAAAACCAGTGCAAATCAATGGGTTCAAGTGTGGAAACAAATGGGCCCAGCCGTTACACTGGATACGTTTAAAGTTGTAATGGTTGCTCTGAAAGACCCGTTGTATCTGCATAAGGGTTTTCAATATCGATTTCGTTCGTATGGTGTTTTAAACGGTCGTTTCAATGTGTGGAATGTTGATTATATTTATATCGATACAAACAGAACTGTTACAGAACCATTTACAAAAGACATTACAATCATAAGCACGAGTAGAAGTGTGTTGAAAAATTACACATCCGTACCCTACAAACACATCAGATCTTTACCCGTTGCAGATATGACTGCAGAGACCAATCAGG
>JAYTLG010000080.1:0-20815 GCA_043729555.1 Cytophaga sp. | reverse complement strand
ATAAGGAAGTAGGCCGGTGGCTTGTATTGGATGGTGCAATGTCAGACCCTCATGTGATGGGGGATAAAGACAGTTTGTATTTCAGAGAAGAAAAATTTAGATATGGAACAGAATCCAGGTATTATCAAAATGTATATGTTGCAAAGAGGTCTGATTTTTCCATTAAGTATTTATGGATAACATCAAGAAAAAAAATTTTCACAAAGAATACAATTACAATTGAATATTATCCGAATCATCAGGTGAAGCGACGATCTGTTTATAATAAAAAGGAAGACTGTGCGATCGAAAAATCATACACTTTTTCTGGTAAGCTAATAGAGAAGAAAGTGATTTCTTATAAAAGAGAACCGCTGTTATAATTTCTAAAATATTCTACTATAATCTTTCGTTGTTCGTCGAAAGACTTCATGAAATATTGAGTTTTTTATTTGCATTTTGGAATTTCCACTCCGTATTCGTTTGGTTCGCAGCTGCGAATTGGAATTTTTCATATAGCTGAAACTATTTCCCCAAAAGCAACAATCGGTTCACTCTGCTCCCAAACAGCCCCAAGCACCGCCGCTCCGTCGAACCCACATTCCTTAACTTTTGCAATATTGCGCGCATGAATACCACCCAATCCGATGATGGGTATTGCTGTGTGTTTTCTGACTTCAATAACAATGTCACGCAATGCTTGCTCTGTATTATTAGATCCGTAGTTTTCTTTCGAAATACTTTCAAATAGCGGACTATAAAAAATGTATTCAAACGAGGCAGTTAAATTTATTGCATCATCTATGCTGTGTATTGATGTTGAAATAATTCTTACATTATTATCAATTTCTATTACATGTTTTCTGTCACGCTCTTTTAAATGAATTCCTTTTACGGTAAATTCTGTTGCCAACGAATGATGTTCATGAATAACCATGTGCGAGCGTATACTGGCATAACATGTTAGATACAACCTATATTCCTCCTCCGTAAAATTCGGCTTTCGAACGTGTATTGTTATACCATGTGCGCGAACCAATGCATGAAGAATTTTTTCTTCGTTCGGGTGGTTTGTTTCAGCTGTAATGACGATCATGTTAAACATACATTCAATGTACAATCTAAGATTGGTTTAATGAAATTGTGTGCTAAAAAATATGTGAATTAAATACCTGAAATCGGTTACAATTGGTCTAGGAATGCTTTATATTACACCTGTTCTCGAATCCGTATTTTATTTCGAATAGTTAAATAGTTATTACTATGGAAACCAAAAAAAATGTAGTTGTTATCGGTGGTGGTTTTGCAGGTGTACAGTTGATTAAAAATTTAGATCAAAAATTATTTAACGTAACGCTGCTCGACAAAATCAATCACCATCAGTTTCAACCCTTGTTTTATCAGGTGGCGACATCGCAGCTGGAACCTTCGAGCATCTCTTTTCCATTCAGAAAGATATTTCAAAAATTCAAAAATGTACAGATTCGTTTAGCAGAAGTAACATCGATAGCTGCGCAAGCAAACACGGTGCATACATCCATCGGCGATTTTAAATACGACTATTTGGTTGTGGCTGCGGGTTGCAAAACAAATTTCTTTGGAAATAAATCCATCGAAGAACATTCCTATACCTTAAAATCAACAAGCGAATCCATTCATCTTCGAAATCAAATCTTGTTGAATTTTGAAAAGATTATCTATACGCCAAAAGAAGAACAAGAGCCTTTATTCAATATTGTTATTGTAGGTGGCGGTCCCACAGGTGTGGAGCTTGCAGGTGCGTTTGCAGAAATTAAACAACACGTGTTACCTAAAGATTATCCGGGGATTGATTTTTCAAAATTGAAAATCATTCTGGTAGAAGGTAGTCCCAATGTGTTAAACAGCATGAGTGATTTGGCGCACAGTGCCTCGCGGATGTATTTAGAAAAGATGGGTGTAGAGATTCACACACAATTGGTGGTTAAAAATTACGACGGAAAAATTGCCGAATTAAGTAATGGGGAGAAAATTCCAACAGCGAATTTAATTTGGGCTGCAGGTGTTACCACAAATACCTTTGAAGGATTGGATGCTTCTGTTTACGGACACGCAAATCGGATGAAAGTGAATCGTACCAGTTTGATTACGGGATATAAAAATATGTATGCAATCGGTGATATTTCCTATATGGAAACACCGAAGTATCCCAAAGGGCATCCGCAGTTGGCGAACGTTGCAATCAATCAGGCTAAGAATTTAGCAACGAATTTGAAGGCACTTCAATGCAATAAAGCCTTAAAAGAGTTTGAATACAAAGACTTGGGTTCGATGGCAACTGTTGGTAAAAACAAAGCGGTGGTTGATTTGCCATTCATAAAATTCAAAGGTTTTTTTGCTTGGCTCACGTGGATGTTTATACATTTAATGTTGATTTTAAGTGTGAAAAATAAATTGATTATTTTCATCAACTGGGCTTGGGCATATATTACAAAAGATACGTCGCTGCGATTGATTTTGACGCAGAACAAGCCTAAGGCTTAATGTTTAGGGCCTAATGCGAAATGCATCTATTTCGCATTAGGCTCTTTTTTTATTCATATTTACTTGTTAATCTAATTGTATTGGGTGCAATTAATTCATTGTTAAAGTATTAAGTTTTTTAGTTGCATCAACTGCCTGCACTGTTCTATGCGATTCTTTCTGTCGACTTATTACTAAATCCGTTAAACTTTAGTTATTTTTACTACTATGAAGATTGTAGAAATAACCACAAAGGCACAAACGAAAGCCTTTTTAGAACTACCTGTTGGCTTATATAAAAACGAAGAAAATTGGATTCGTCCATTGGATTCGGATATAGAAGGAATTTTCGATAAGGAAGTAAATAAATACTTTCGTCATGGTGAAGCTATATGTTGGTTGTTGTATAGCGACGACAATAAAGTAATCGGCCGTATTGCTGCATTTATTGATAACAAAACTGCAAAGACATCTGAATATAAAACGGGCGGTTGTGGTTTTTTTGAATGCATCAATGACCAAGCTGCTGCTACTTTGTTGTTTGATACAGCCAAAGAATGGTTGATGGAACGCGGCATGGAGGCTATGGAAGGCCCGATTAATTTTGGTGAACGCTTGCAGTGGTGGGGACTTTTAGTAGATGGCTTTTACGAACCTGTTTACGGCATGCCTTATCATTTGGCCTACTACAGACCATTGTTTGAGAATTACGGATTTAAAGAATATTATCAGCAGTACACCTTTCATAGATATGTGTTAGGTGATTTGCCGCCTATTTATCAAGAAAAAGCAGACCGTTTGGCGCGCGATCCTGCGTATTCATTCCGACATATTGAAAAAAATAAATTAGAACAATACGGCGAAGATTTTAGAACAGTATACAACAAGGCATGGACAAAACATGCCGGTGTACGTGAGATGCCTAAAGCACAAGCGATGGCAATGATGAATCAGTTGAAGCCTATTTTGGATGAAGAGATTGTTTGGTTTGCCTATTACAACGAAGAACCCATTGGTTTCTTTATTATGATTCCTGAATTGAATCAAATTTTCAAACACTTAGATGGTAAGTTGAAAGGGAAGTGGGATATCCTTGCGAAACTTAAATTCTTATATCATAAGTATACAGGATCGTGTAAAAAAATGTTTGGTGTTGTGTTTGGCGTCGTTCCTGAGTTTCAGGGTAAGGGCTTGGAAGGTGCCATCGTAAAGGCGGTATCTTTAGTTGTACAACCTATGAAGCGCTACACCGAATTTGAAATGAACTGGATTGGAAATTTTAATCCAAAGATGATTAAAGTTGCTGAAGCTGCTGGTGGTAAAATTAGAAAAGTGCACATCACGTATAAATACATCTTCGATCAAAGCAAGCCGTTTTATCCAATGAAGGTGATTGAATAATAATTGTTTGAAGGGGGAAAAGTTGTGTTAAATAGAATTCTAAAACTAATTACACTGTATTTTTTTGGTCACACAACCTTGTTTGCCCAAGACTTAGAGCCTAGGACGTATGCAAATGTTCCTGTGGGGTTAAACTTTGTTGTTGCGGGAACAGCCTTCAATACTGGGTCTGTCCTTTTTGACCCTACTTTTCCCTTAGAAAATGCTAAAATTAAAATTAATAGTTTTGTATTTGCTTATGCACGCACGCTAAAATTAGGAAACATGACGGGAAAGTTTGATATGCTTGTTCCGTATGTGTTGCTTGAAGGCTCTGCTACTTTTAATGGGCAAGAAGTGTACAGAAACGTTACGGGTTTTGGCGATTCTAAAGTTAGCTTTAGTGTCAATTTTATAGATGCCCCTCCTTTGTCCATTGCAGTGTTTAAAGATTATAAAGAGAAATTAGTTATCGGTGGTCGCATGCAAGTTTATTTGCCACTAAGTCAATATGATCCCAGTCGATTGGTTAATATAGTACAAACAGATTTGCATTTAAACCTGAGCTTGGCATTTCAAAGAAATTTGGTCGCGTATTTCTTGAAACGGCAGTTGGTGCAGCATTCTTTACAAGTAATACGAATTACAATAAAGGGCTAACACTTACTCAATCTCCTATTTGGTATGTACAGGCGCATGCAGTCTACACACTTCCCAAACACATCTGGTTTGCGTTTGATGCCACTTTTTATTGGGGTGGGGCTACAACTGTAAACGATATAAAAGGAGATAATTTACAAGCGAATTCGCGCGTAGGATTTACCTGTGCAATGCCTATAAGCAAACGACAATCGTTAAAATTAAATCTTAGTACGGGTGTTTATACTCGAACAGGAACGGACTTTAATACTATTTTATTGGTTTGGCAATATAGATGGGGACGTGATTTGAAAAAAACAAATAACAAATTCTAATTACTTGTTTGTATTTCAGTATTAAAAAAATATTTGGATAAATATTAATATGAAAAATAAATTAATCCTCTTTTCGTGTTTACTTTTTTCTGTAGCTGTTATAGCTCAAAATAACACCACTTCTGTAACGTGGACAAAAGTAGATATGAATATTTCTGCACAAAAATTTGTTCCTAGAGAATTATTTAAGATAAATGACTCAACCTTATATTTAGGAAGTAGATTTTATCTATCTAAAGTAAGTACAGATGAACTAGATGTTCAATTTGAAGCGCCAAGTACCAAACACGTCATTCGTGGTGTTGTGAATTATAACAATACTACCTATATATCCGTATCGGACAGTTCTGTTTTTTTTAAAACTGAAAACGAAGATTGGACAGATATGTTACTTGATCAACCATCTAAGGTTTATTATGGATGGGAAATGACTGAGTATAAATCTGAATTGATTTCTACTGCATGGCCACGTTGGATTTCTGTCTATAATTTTGAAACTCAAAGTTGGTCATCCTCTGACATGCTTGACAGGAGAGGGGCAGGTTATATATCTGATTTTACACAAACAAATACTGATTTATTTGTTTCCCTATATGGTGGTGGTGTATTTAAAAAAGCCCAACGATACGACGATTGGATCAATTGCAATAAAGGCTTAACGGGCAACTTAAATATACGTAGTGTTTTAGCTGTCAATAATCAATTATTATTTGTGGCCACCGAAAAAGGTATTTACTATTCTAATGCAAGTAAAATTAAGTGGAAGCCTTGCACGCAAACTCAAAACAAAAATATAAAGTTTGTGGACTTGATGTATCACAACGGAACCCTTTACACAACGGGTGTAGATGGTGAGTTTATGTACAGCAAAGATTTAGGTAAAACGTGGATACAGATTTTTATCAATAATGCAACGGGTTATGTGTTATATAGTGTTGAAGTAATTGGTGACGACTTTTATTTTAGCGCTGATGGACAAGGTAAAAAGCCGTCGGGTGTGTTTACGATTTCTATTGCAGATGTATTGCTATTAGGTGAAAAGAAATAATTTTTTTAGTATATTGTTTAATATTGTCATGAACAGATAGAGATCTCAAATGAGAAAGTTTATTTTTATAGTTCCATTATTTATTATTGGTATTGCGCTACATGCTCAAGATACCTTGCGATATCTTCGACCTCTAAGCAGCAAGGGACATACATTGTATTTTACAAGTACGCTATTTCAAAAACCTTATTTTTCTAATCCAGAAGTGAATTTTAATTTTGCTCCTCCAATGTACTTTAATAATCAAATAGATGTGATGTTTCCAATGAATGTTGGAATGGTTGCTTATGGTGCACCGTTAGACAACAATTTCGTGTTTAACAACCCAAATCCATTCAATGAAACAGTATATGACGTTAAATTTTATTTTAATCAAGCCCTTGGCGACTTAATGCGAGCGGCGATGTATACTATAGTAACTAGCCCTCAGTATGGTTGCAATACGTTTTATAAAACCCATTAGTACATTTCTTCACTAATTTTTATTTTTCAGTTGTTTTCTTTAAATCTTAATCGTAATATTACGATTAAGATTTAAAGAAAACATGGGTACGACCAAAACCGACCAGTTTACAGACAAGCAAAATGCAGTTGCAATACTTTTAAAAGCTCTTGGTCATCCTGCCCGGATTGCCATTATTGAGTATTTAATGAAAGTGAATGCCTGTGTTTGTGGAGATATTGTAGATGTGCTACCACTTGCGCAAGCTACGGTGTCGCAGCATTTAAAAGAACTTAAGAATGCTGGTTTGATAAAAGGTAGTATAGAAGGAAACGCTGTTTGCTATTGCATTGATGAAAAAGCAATGGCAAAATTGAAAGTCTATTTTTCAGGTGTTTCAGATAAATTAGATCGAAAAAATAATTGTTGTTAAATTAAACATTACTCGTATGAATGTGTCAGAATTTAAAAAACAGTTGAATACGCTTACAAGTATTCATTTTATTCAGCCCATTGGGATAGCGATACCCAATCATTTTCATGTAACGGAAATGGGTTTAACCACAAAAAACTTTGTTGATTGCGGAGGAACGGTTCGGATTGAGAAAAATTTATCCTTTCAACTTTGGATTGCAAATGATGTGGAGCATCGTCTTGTCCCAGAGAAATTGAAAGGTATTATTTCCATGACTGAAAAATTGTTTGGTAATGAAGATTTAGAAATTGAAGTGGAATATCAATCCGAAACAATCGGTCGATATGGTTTGTCGTTTGATGGTATCAATTTTGTATTGACGACCAAACAAACAAATTTTCTGGCTCAAGACCCGTGTGGAATACCCGAAAAAAAAGTTGTTGGAGATAAGGCTGCATCTTGCGTACCAGGAGGGGGCTGTTGTTAATGTATGAAGGCATTTTTTTTGAAATATAAGAGACCCATTGTAATCATTACTTCGATTACAATTCTTCAAATAGCATTCGGTTTCGATGCTAAGTTTTGTATCATTAATATTATTTGGTTGTTTGTATAGTATGGAAAAGAAAAAGATATTGGTGCTTTGTACAGGCAACAGTTGTAGAAGTCAAATTGCAGAAGGTTATTTAAAATACTTTGCTGGCGATAGGGCAGAGGTATATAGCGCGGGCGTGGAAACGCATGGTGTAAATCCAAAAGCGGTTGCAACGATGAAAGAAGATGGTATTGATATTTCAAATCATACCTCTAACAATATGAATGAGTATCTATCCATCGATTTCGATGTGGTATTTACGGTTTGCGATAATGCTAAAGAGCGTTGCCCGTATTTTCCTACTACGGCACATAAAATACACCATAATTTTCCTGACCCTGCAAAAGCTGTAGGCACAGAGGCAGAAGTGTCGATGCAGTTTAGATACGTACGTGGATTGATAAAGGATTATTGTAAAAATATTGTAAGTGAATTTGTGTAGATAATATTTTAGTTGTTATTTCTACATAACTTAAGTAACCATGAAAATAATTTTAATACTGCTTACTGTTATATTTTATTCGTCTATTCAAGTGACGCCAAAGTTGGTGACTGGTAAATACGATGAATTTAATATGGCGTTTAATCCCTCTACGAATATTGTTACCGGTTATTTCAACAGCGCAACGGGCTATGATGAAACAACAAATAAACCAAGATTTACCTGTGTGTTTTATGTAGAAGGAACGATAGAAAATAATACGGTAGTCGTAAAAACGTACCATCCATTAAATGTTAAAGAAGATTTGAAAGCGGGGACAATTAAGCTAGTCGACAATACGCATTTTTCTTTGCAATTAACAGATGATCATGGTGGGTGTTGGAATGTACAACCTTTCAGCAAAGAACCGATAGCGTTTGTGTTAAATGAAAAGAAAAATTGGATTGAGATTAGATATGTAATAAAAGAAAAATCGAATTTTTACACACAGAAAAATGATTCCTCAATAAGTAAGGCGTATATAATTAAAGGCGACCTTGTGTATATTGAACGAGTTGAAGGTGATTGGGCTTACTGTAATTATTATGGAACCAAAACCACTACAGGCTGGATGAAATTGGAGTGCTTAAATAAACTGTAAGTTTCTAACGCAACACAATCTTAAATAACTCCCCCTTTTCATTTGTTGCTCGAAGTTCATTTTTGTTGTACCAACAGATTCCTTCGGTTTGTCCGCCGCTTGAAAATTTAATAACACCGTAAGCATTAAGTTCAATGCCTTTTTCGGTTTCGATAATATTGAACACAACAATTCGTCCATAAAACAATACAGCTAATTTTTCAGCAGCTGTTTTTTCATCTTTCCATACCGAACATGCTGTTGTCCTGCCTTTCATTTGTATACGCTGGTGTATGGTAGCAGATGTTGATGACGGAGCTTCGCCCAATCGATACATTTTTACAGAATTGTCTCCTCTATTTTTTGAAATAAAATAATACGAAGAATCTTTTTTGAAAAAAGCTTCGCAATCGTAATTCATACTATCCTTGATTGGCGGGAATGCCGCTTGGTCGGCATAAGTGAATGTTTGCTTGCTTGTGCTCTTGTGTTGGATATCATAATCGTACAAGCACAAGTTGCGACGTTGATTGTTATTGTTTCCGATATCACCAATAACAATGTGTGGATTTGATAGACTATCGTAGTAATACGTTAGTTCTTCCCAATCTACATTTTTTGCATTTGGTATCGGCATGGTTGCCAATAATTCCCCCTTATCGTTTATCGAAAATACTTCGGGTTTTCCGCCGCTGTCGTTTAGTGTAAAGTAAAAGTCAAATAAGTTGCTTGGTTTTATCAACGCAGAACTTTCGTTGATAAGCGTATCAATCGTTGCAATTTTTGCCCGCGTTTTTTTTATACGCTTTCCATCAACCTTGTTTAATCCTGGGGTGAGTATCGCTTGCAAAAAGAATGCGATTGAATAAAAGAGGGATGCAATCATATGAACTTGCTAGTTTATTCAGAAAATAAATTTAAACGGTTAATGTGGTCGACCAATGCTTTGCTGTCGATTGGTTTGATGCTATCTTCGGGTTCGAGGTCTTTTAAATAAAATTTCAATTCTCCTTTCATGTGCGAAGCAATTAATTTAAACGATTTTGGAATGCAAAAATCTTCAGAAAAATACGCAACCAATTTTGTACCCACAGCTACTTTGTGGAGCTCATAATATATGTGTGAAGTGTAAGTAATGTATTTTTCGACATCTACACTGCTGTCTTTGTCAATGATGGATGACGTATCTATTTTTTCTTGAAAAGGATTAAATAGATAAATTCCATCGTAACCAATAAAATTCATTGCTAACACATCTTGTTGAAAGAATGTTGTATTGTTTACTGCGTACGTGTTTTTTATTTCGTTTGAAGCATCAATCAAATTTTGTCGGATGTCTACGCCGTGAAATTCGGACTTGGGGTGTAGTGTTGCACCTACGAAACAAAACTTACCTGCGCCACTGCCAATGTCCAATACCTTCGCATGTTTTTGATTGCAGAAATAATCGGCCGATATTTTTGCAATAAATACAGTCGTCCAATGTCTGTCGGATAACGCTTTTATTTCGGGTGAAAAGATTGCATCAAACACTTCGTTGGAAATATTTTTTTTAATTCTTAATTCATCTAAAACGGCAGAACTGTCCATGCTAGTGTTGTTCAGATTGAAAGATGTCAGTTATCCAATTTGTGTGCGCCTTGGTGTGTATAGATTTGGACAACACTTGCTTGTATTGCCATCCTTTTTGAGCGAACAACATGGGTTTATTATAATGCCAGTACTTTGCAAATGCCACGCTGCGATAGGCATCGTCGTCGGTATCGATGAGTGTATGCTGGTTGTTATGCGTGATGGTTAAGGATGCGAAGGGGTATATGGCCTGCGCTTTAAATTTGGTTTGTTCTGCGCATATATCCATAACGGCTTGTGCCGTTGAGTTGCTTGAAATAGGCGTGGCATGTTTGCTAAAGAACGTATTGCGATCAAACTGCTGACAATCCCAAGCGTATTGTAAATATTCTTTTAAAATACGCGGTCCATCGTGTTTTGCATTTTCGGTACGCAACTCTTGAGGCATAATACTCGATACCACAATCACAGCTTCACGTGCCCGAGACACGGCTACATTCATACGTTTTTCACCACCTTGCATGTTTAAGCTACCAAACTGCATAGCGAATTTCCCATTTTTATCGGGTGCATAGGCCACGGAGAAAATGATGATGTCGCGTTCGTCGCCTTGTACGTTTTCAATATTTTTAACAAACAAAGCTTCTGGCAAAGCAATCTGTTTTGCCAAAGATGTTTCTTCTAACAATTCTTGAATGTAAGACGCTTGTTGGTAGTTGAAGCAAACGATGCCAATAGATTTTTTGCATGCTTGAATCAACTCAAAGGTTGTTCGTACAACTTCTTCCGCTTCAATTTTGTTGATGCTGCTTGCCCACACACCTGCTACTTTTTTATAGGTAATTGGTTTGACGTTGCTGTGCATGTCGTTGTAGCTCGGTATGTAGTTTAATTTATTTCCGTAGAATTGTTGATTTGAAAATGAAATCAATTCGGGGTAACGACTGCGGTAATGCCCAGAAAGCATAACAGTCGATAAATATCTACTACCTAAATCCAATAACGAATCTATTTCAATGTCGGCTTCGTTTTCGTCTTCATCTTCCCAACGAACGCGGTATAAATCGCTTGGTGACAATTGTTGCGAGTCGCCCGCGATAACAATTTGTTTGGCGCGATACATTGCAGGTAAGCTGTGTTCGGTATAGCACTGCGACGCTTCATCAATAATGATTACATCAAACAGTTGTTCTAATGGAAATACACACGAAACTTGTTCGGACGACATCATCCAGCACGGAATCAACGAAAATACTTCTGTTGCATATTCTTGCATCAGTTTTCGTACAGGCCAAATGCGTTTCTTTTTCGTTACTTGATGTTGTAAGTCGCGATAGGTAACTCTATTTTGTAAGCGGTTGAAAACAATGTCGCGATAGGTTTGTTCGCGCAACTTTCCTAAAATCATTTCAAGCGACAAGCCTTTTCGTTTCTCCGAATGTATTGCCCAATCTTGTGCAAACTGTTTCCACATCATGGTATCTAAACTTTTTAAAATTGGATACACCAATTCAATGCGTTCAATCCAATGCGATAAAATTGATTGTTCAACCAGGCTGCGCCAAGTTGCAGCAGTAGACTGATCTTGCATTTGAGCCAATCCTTGTAAGCATAATCGGTCGTTGCTGTTCAACGATTCAAGCAATAGGTCTAGATGTTGTATGTCGTTTATGTGTGTTTCAATAAACGCCATCCACGCAGTAAGTAGCGTTGAATCTTCAAGAAACAATTCTTGTTGCTTGGCACTGAAATATGTTTGGCTATGTGATCGCTCAGTACTTAACTTTTCATGCGCTGCTATAAGACTTGTCAGAAATTCAAGCAACGCTTCAGATGTTGTCGTACACATGTAGGCATGTAAACGCGGATCTTGTAAATTGATTTCTTCCAAGTTTGAAGAAAGGTGTTCGATATCTTCGAGCTGTTCTTTTAAAGTCGCAGTGTTTTTAAAGTCGATCTCGACAGAACTGTATAAACGTATTTCCTGAATGCTTGACTTTAGGCTTAACAATTCTTCGTTTATATCGATTACTTGTTGTAAATTATTTGCTTGCAGTTTGATGTTTATTGTTTTAGCAAACGATTTTATTTTTTTGTAGCTCGATGAAAATAAAGTATAAAACACCCAGCTAATCGGATTCGATACTTTTTGTTTTCCTACTATCAGTATAGCATGCAGTGCTTGTAATTCATCTAAGCTGTAATTTTGAAAGCATTCCTTATAAGTGTCTGCAATGCGTTGGATTTTGCTGAATACGGCACGAGCAGCAAGCATGTTTGTTGGCAATACAAATGTATCCCATAAAGCTGCAGTACTCGAATGTTGTATTTTATGCTGTATGTTTTTTATGGAATCGATGCAAGTGCCAATGGACACGAACGTGTTTTTGCTATTGTTGCTTTCAAATCGGGCGCATTGATTTGAAAATGCATCGATTGTATTTTTTAACCGCATCGATTGTTGTTTCCATGTTTCTATGGCAGCACTTGTCAATGCGGGCATTTCTATACGATTTTTCCATAAGTCGGCATTCGGGTATGGAATGTGCGCATAGATGCTATATGTTTGAACGGCATTTAACAAACAATCCAATTCCCTCGCAGGATAGTTTGTGTAGATGTCGCTTAGGTTTAGTTGCTCTTTCTGCGTACGCGTCCTTAGATATAATTCGTGTGCGCTATAACCGCAAATGGCACTTTCGAATAAGGCTTTTCTAAAATCTTCGCTGTGCGTATTTAATTGTGTCAATACTTTTGCCGATGCTGCAAATTCGCGTTCCAAATAAATGGCATCTAAACCATTGTTGACAGATTGGAAAGCTTCGATATTTTCAATCTGTTTATTTATTTTGTTGTATAAACTCCGTTGGTCGAATTTGACATCGTGTACCAAGGCATAAAAATCAGTAAGTGATTTCTGTTCCAATCGTTTTGCAACAACTTCTAGAGCCGCACGTTTGTGCGATACTACCAATACTTTTTTCCCAGCTGCAACATTGGCGCAAATCATGTTGCAGATTGTTTCCGATTTTCCAGAACCGGGAGGCCCTTGTATTACAATTGATTTTCCGGTCAATACTTCGCGCACTGCATATTCTTGCGATGCATCCATACTGTATGGTGTCATCAAGTCTTCTTTGTTGGGATCGTTGGGCGGTGTTATGTGATTTCGATCTGCGAAGAAATTTTCTAAAGATGTTTCCGTCAGCTGTTGCGCCCAAATATCGTAGTCGGCTGCTATGGTAGAGCCTGCCTGTGGAAATATGCCCAGTACTGCATTGGGTTGTATGCACATTTCGCCCAAAGCATATACCTCTTCAAAATCGGTTCGTTTGTACGTTTTTAATATCGGTACTGCATTCGTAAAATATTCTTTGCTAAATAAAAACTCAAGTTTGGTTTTTTTGAGCCATTCGTAGAGTTGCGTTCTAAATTCTAAAGGGTCTGCTGAGAAGTCTTCGAAATTTTCGTATAATACTTCGTCGGGTATTGTTAAGTCGTGGTAATGTGCAAATGCCAACAACAAACTTTTGTTTACTTGTATGCTTCGGCTTTCTCTTTTTAATAACCAATAATTTCCTTCAACTTCTAACTTGATTGGAAAAAATAAAAGCGGTGCTCTGAAAGGTGTGCCATCTTTCCATTTTCCTTCTGCAAACATCCAGCCTACATAACATTCGTACAGTCCACGCTCTTCAAATATTTGCCCAAGCTTGCGGTGTATTTTTTTTAAGGTAGTCGAAACAACTTGTACTTTTTCTACCCGTGGTTCTTGTACTGGAGAAAGTCGAATATTTTTTTTCTCTGTTAAAAGTTCTTCCATGTAATGGAAGGCAGGGTGTTGATCCAGAAAATTAAATTCGCTGATGTCGATTTCTTGTGTACTCGACATGCGTAAAAATAACAACGAGCGATTGCCTGTTGTTAAGTCGTAAAGACGTTTACGATATATCTTTACAATTTTTTCCATTACTCAACAATCAATCCTTTAACAGAAAGTTTCATGCTACCCGTTGCGTAGATTACCGCCTTAATCGATTCTTCGGTTATAAATATTTCTTTTGGCGAAAGCGTTACCAATGCTGCTTTAAGCTCTGCATTTTTGTTTATTTTGTAGCTGGTTATAAATGTATTTACGCGCTTTTTCATGTCGGCCATATCCTTGGCTACCGAATAACGCAAGGCTTCTTGCATACGTTTTTTTATGCTGCTTTTTAAAATCCAGCTGCCCGTCTTAACCATTGCATTTTTCGTTTCAATCGAAAAATCTAAATCTTTTAGATAGATTGTTTGCGTTATTGAATCGTAAGTTGGTTTTCCTTTGAAATAAATATAGCCTGTAATATTTCCCGATACTTTTGTTTTAACAATTAAATTATTGCCACCACCATATATTGAAATGCTGTCAATGTGTATTTTCTTTTTGCCGTTCGAAGAGGTGTAGGTTTCGCCTGCGAGGTATTGGCTTGCTAATTTGCTGGCGTTTTCATAGCTCATTTCGTTTATCAATGAAATAGAAAAATCGTCCGCTGTTTTATTTATATAACTTACGTTCGGTAAGTTTTTTAATGTTACAGGAGGTTTATTCCCAAGAAATGTTTCTGCCACACCGTCTATTTGAATCGATGCGGTTGCAAAATCTTTATTCCCTGTTAAAGGTGTCACAGATATATTAGTTGGCTTCAAGCGCAGCCAAGCAACTGGAGAGTCGTATAATTGTATCGGTTGGTGCATGGCGTTCCATCCTTCTTCAACATATTTACGCAGCACAATTTGATTTTTTATTTCATCATCAATTGCTTCCGTAATTATTTTTTGTTGTGATTTGATTACTTTATCTGCAATAAAAGTAATCGGTAAAGAAACGCTACCACCTGTTACGACAGGCTTTTGTATCCAATCGTATTTTTGTAAGGTTGTTTGTGGTTCCAATGTCCAAAAAGTTCCAATTTTCAACTTTGTATTGAATGTCATGCGCAGGGATGCATCGGCAGTAAATTCATCTGAAAGTTTAAATCCAAATTGGCTGAACTCCCATTTTACTTTCGACCATATTTTAATGGGTACTTCGTAAATAATGGTTTCACCATTCATAGATAAAAGTATGGGACTTATTTTCCATACCTTCATCAATACACCATCTTCAAAATCGGTGTCGTCGTATATCAATCCATCCAATTGTTTGTTGAGTTCGGTTTCAATTTCTCGAAGCGACAATTCAACCGGAACAACTACATGCGATACGGGTGCAGTGTACTCCAATGTTTGATAAGCCTCGGCCGGTGCTTTTGGTTTAACAGTTTTACACGATTCTATGGATAGAAATACGAAGACGACAACAAGGTATGGAATGATTTTATTCATGTTTTGAATTAAGAAAAAGAACTGTGCATTGTAATTAAACGTTTCTTGTGTTCTATAATTGTATGGCAGCCTTATCGGTATTAAGTATAATGGCCGTTGTTGGTGTTTCCGCCTGTGCTGTTCATCGTTTAATGAGCAAATGGTGGCGCGGTTCACCGACAACCCAAATCTCTCACTAGTTGCAGTCCTGATTTTCGCAACGGCGGAGGGACTGCTTAAGCTATCCATCAATACCATTCATTTTGCTCAGGCAGAAACACCAACAACGGCCGACCTTTCCACTTAAGTAAATGAGATTGTATTGCATATAATAAATCAGCCTTCGTAAGAAGGCTGATTTGTTGGTGTATTATAAATGCATTTCGAATTGTACCAAGTCGATAAATTCTTGTAGTCGTTCGTCTAATTCCGCTTTGTTTAAATTAACGATACGTTCTGTTCCAAATTTCTCTACACAGAAAGATGCCATTGCCGAACCATATATAATAGCACGCTTCATGTTTTCGAATGAAGCATCTTTTGTACTTGATATATAACCGATAAAGCCACCTGCGAATGTGTCGCCAGCGCCTGTTGGGTCAAACACTTCTTCCAACGGCAATGCTGGCGCAAAGAATACTTGGTCTTTATTGAATAGCAATGCGCCGTGTTCGCCTTTTTTAATGATTAAAACTTTTGGCCCCATCGCAATAATTTTACGCGCTGCTTTTACCAAAGAATATTCGCCCGATAATTGACGTGCTTCTTCGTCGTTAATAGACAACACATCAACTAATGCCAATGTTTGTTTTAAATCATCCATTGCAATGTCCATCCAGAAATTCATGGTGTCCATTACAATTAATTTAGGACGTTTTGTTAAACGCTCAATTACCGTGCGTTGTACAGAAGGTGCAAGATTGCCCAACATTAAATATTCGCAATCTTGATACGATGCAGGAATAATTGGGTCGAAAGTACCCAATACATTCAACTCCGTAACCAAGGTGTCACGTGTGTTCATATCGTTATGGTATTTGCCCGACCAGAAGAATGTTTTTTCATCCTTTTTGATTTGCAAACCATCTGTATTGATGCTGTGTGATTCAAGCATGGTGATGTCCGAAGCTGGGAAGTCGCCACCAACAACACCTACAAGATTTATTTTTGGGTTGAAATACGAAGAAGATAAACTGATGTAAGTAGCTGCGCCACCTAAAATTTTATCTGTTTTACCGAATGGGGTTTCAATTGCATCGAAAGCAACCGAACCAACTACTAATAAGCTCATAATACAATTAATTTATCTACAAATATTGGTTCAATTGTGCTAAATCCCAAGCATATGAAGGAATAGAAATCAACATTTTGGGAGTTTTTCTTAGGATTTTGATGATAGATGTCCAAAATAATCTATAGCCTTGGTTTTAGCCCTCAATGCCATACGCCATCAATAGCTCATGCAGCAATTTTTCGGGCTCTTTTTTCCATAATTCAAGTTCAAAAGTGCTTATGCCAATTTTGTAATTTTCATACAGATAATATTTTTCAGAACATTGATAACAATCCAGTTTTCCTGTGGTGTTCAACCCTTTTTTAATTTCTTGAATTACAGCAGGTCGAACTTTTTGTGTTATTTGTAATTGAAAAAATGTTTTTACACCCTTGGCCCCCCTTGTGCCTAATAGAAGTGGTTGCAAGCAAGAAGCCGCGCTGTCGTATTGGTTCGTAATGTTATACGCGAAGGAATATTCGAGAAGCACTTTTTCTTTGTATGTCCAGTAATCATTGGCACAAGAGAAGGGCTCTTCGTATTGTTTTTCATTAAACGAATTGCGATAGCTAATTAATTTATGTGAAAAATATTGCGTATTGACCGTGTCTTTTTTACTCCAAAAGAGTGCGATGTTTAACGCGTAAAAATTACGATCTTTTTGTAGGTCTTGAAATGGATTCAAATAGATTTTTCCATCTGCTACTACGTCATATAAAGTATAGTGATTTGCATAATACCTCCAAGTAAAAAAGGCGCCTACTAGCAATGTTATGCCTATTAATATGAAGCTGATTTTTTTCATACGGTTTGAAAACATGTTAACAACTTAAAGATAGCAATTTAAAAATACCATCAATTGAATCTGAATCATTTATTAGGGGGTATAGTGTATTGCCTACCTCCTTATTTTTTAGTAGCTTAGAACAATAAGTGTACCTGTCTATGATACCATATTTATCTTTTAATAGACTGCCTCTAACAGTCGGTTTTTTTTTATTTGCGCATCTCATTTCAAATGCACAAGGCTGTAGCGACGCAGGTTTTTGTACCATGGGTGCTATGCGTCCCAATCAAAGTTTTAGTTCTAAAAAAACAGCTGTTAAAGTTCGGTCAATCGAGCTCTTGCAATATGTGGGCGTAACAAAATTTGATGATGTAATTATGACATCTTTGGCTGATTTGAATGTTGGTATTGGCAAAAAAGGCTCCTTGCAATTTAAACTTCCATACACATTTGTATCTGGACCCTTAGCCAACACCAATGGATTTTCGGACATCGTATGTTCGTACACACATGTTTTACTGATGAAGCGTACATTTCAAGTGTCTGGAACACTAGGTGGAAAACTACCAACCAATAATTCAAACTTGTTGAGTAGCGACAACCGTGCTTTGCCGATGTATTACCAATCGAGCTTGGGTACCTACGATCTTGTTTTTGGATTGGCTTTGGTTTCTCGTAAGTGGTTATTGGCAACAGGGTATCAAATGCCATTTAATCAAAATGGAAGTCAATTTACCTGGGCACAATGGAATGGAAGCGAATTGAAACCCGTTGCGGTAGAATATCCACCTTCATGGAATTTGAAACGAGGCAATGATATAATGTTTCGTGTTGAACGTAATTTTAGATCTACAAAATGGAATGCATACGTAGGTTTGCTTACGATTTACAGAATCAATGAAGATGTTATCTCTAAAGTTACAGCAGATAATAGAGTAGAAGTGGCGAATACAACGGGTGCCGCAGTTACAGCCTTGTTTGGGGTTGGGTATCGATTTTCGACAGCGCTTGCCATCAAAGCAATGTATGGTGATAAACTCATTAATAGAGAGACAAATCCAGACGGACTTTCGAGGGAATATGTGACGAGTTTGAGTCTTGAAATTCGTTTGTAAATTTTTAGTGCATGGATTGTTTTAATTCTAATTTTATGAAAAAAGTAATAAGTATAAGCGTTTTCATATGGATGTGCAGCACGGTTTCTGGACAGTCTGTAGGAATGAATCAAAAGCGCGCGGATAGTTTATTCGAGATAGGGGAATACGAAGCAAGTAAAGCTTATTACGCAAGTGAAGCACTACAGCAGGCTAAACCTTCTGTGTACTTTTTTTACTGTCAGACAAAAAAAGCGGAGTGCGCTATTCGCTTAAATAATTTGGAAGAAGCTCAACTAATAGTTGACGGCTCTTTAAGAGTAATTTCGAGTTCTTTTGTACTTGAAAAAGCATTTCTTCAAAATACTCAAGCAAAAATATATTATCAAAAAGGATTCATCAATCAAGCCATTTCTGAAATTAAGTCGGCAATTGAATCTGTAAAAACTCTAGGGGCTTCAAATGCAGCAGTCTTATCCGAATGCTACAATACAGAGGGGTTGATTTATTGGATCAATGGCAACAATGAAAAGGCATTGGAATACTTAAACGAATCTTTATCTATTCGAAAACAAAAGTATGGAGTGAAGTCTGCCGAAGTTGCTGCGGTTTATAATAATATTGGTTTGGTATACTCGGTAACAGATTTAGAAGAAGCACTCCAGTATTACGAATCGGCTATGGATATTTATGAAGATATCTATCCGAGTAATCATCCTGCATTGGCAATTGGTTACAGCAATTTGGGGCAACTCTATCGCAAGCAAAAAGTTTATAACACCGCCTTGCGCGAATATGAAAAGGCCATTACTATATGGAACGAACGCTATACAAACAAACATCCCAATAAAGCATTTGTGTATTCTAGTATGGCGCAAGTGTATCAAGAAATGAATAAAAATGATTTGGCTTTAGAGTACGTAATGAAATCATTGGACATTTATAAAGATGCTTATGGAGAAAAACATCCAAACACGGCTGCGTGTTACACCTTGATTGCGGCTATCTATAAGGATACACAAGATTATGCCAATGCATTAACGAATTTACAGTTATCATTGATTTCAAATTGTTATGCATTTTCAAATACAGATTACAACATAAATCCTGTAATGGATGAATATTTTGACGGACAGTTGTTGTTGTCAACGCTTATACAAAAGTCGATTGTATTAACGCATTTGGCAGCTGAAAAAACATTGCGCATCAAAGAATATAAACTTGCCTTGGCTACGTATCAATCTTGTGATACCTTGCTTGATCAGCTGCGCCAAACACGCACCAGTAAAAACGATAAGGTAGCCCTTGGTGTATATAGTTATGATGTATATGACAAAGGAATTGAATTGTGTTTATTTTTAGGAAATAATACTGCAAAAAAAGAATACTACAAGCGGTTGGCATATTACTTTATCGAACGAAGTAAGTCTACGGTTTTGCAAGCATCGATTGCCGAATCGAAAGCAAAAACGTTTGCAGGCATACCAAATGAAGAGCTTGCAAAAGAAGAAACGTATAAAACTACCATTACGTATTTAGAACAGCGACTAGCAAAGGGTATTACGAATGAAGGTGTATTTAAAAATATTAGTGCCGAATTGTTTGAAACAAAAAGATTGTATGAAGGGTTTATTCTTTCTCTTGAGAAAAATTATCCAGCCTATTACAATTTGAAATACAATGTCAAGCCTATATCGATAGAGGATCTGCAAGCACAGTTAGCTACAAGTGATTGCGTATTAGAGTATTTGGTTTCGGAGGGTACACAAAGTATTTACGTATTTCGAATTACGAAGAAAAAATTTGATATATATAGCATTCCGCTTACAAGCACCTACGACAAGTACATAACTGGACTTCGAAATGCAATTAAATTTGAAAATATGAGTTTGTTTATTCAAACTTCTACTTCCTTATACAATCAATTGATACCATCGATTCCCAAATCGAGTACACATTTAATTGTAATTCCAGATGGGCGAATGGGGGCAATACCTTTTGAATCGCTCTTGAGACATACGCCTAAAAAATCCGATACTGCTTATGCTGAAATGGATTTCTTGATAAAAAAATACACTGTGAGTTATAATTATGCGGGAACATTGTACGGCAACATTCCTGTAAACAATGCACGCCAGAATATATTGTTATTTGCACCTGTAGATTTTAGTGTAGCAAGTGATATTCCTGCCTTGCCCGGAACACTTAAAGAAGTGAATGCAATTAGTGAATTGTATGGCAGGGATGTTCATGTAGATTTGTACACGCATGCATCTGCTACAAAGGATGTTTTAATGAGTGACTCCATTCGCAATTATAACATCATCCATTTGGCTACACATGGCATGGT
>JAYTLG010000079.1:0-7885 GCA_043729555.1 Cytophaga sp. | reverse complement strand
AAGGATGCCAAATAATTGTCTGGAATATCGTACGTAAAACTACTTGTGATTGAACCAGCATATAGTTTATTATTCAATATAGAAAGTGTAGTAATAGAGGTTGTAGGCAATTGTGTACGCCATGCACCCAATGGAATATTGGAATTTACTTGCCCAAATGAGCCTATTGAAAGCAATAACAGTACGAATGATACAAAAAGGCGCATATTTAGTTGATTTTAAACCTTTACTTAAAACGAATTTACGATTAGTTTATGGTATTCAAACCCATTTTATTCTGAATAAATATATTTCGAGAGGATATTATATTCATTTGACAAAATTGACTGAGATTTTTTTTAAAATGAATCTTCTAATGTAACTTTGAAGAAATCAAAATAATAGACCCAAATGAGCCCACTTCAATTAGATAAATCAACCATTCAATCTTATGGAGTAGCGCTTTCTGAAAAATTAGTAAACGAATTTTACGCTTCCAAAGAAGTAATCAAAGGCGATGAAATTGTTCGATTCACGGATATTGAACAATTAAATTTTTTCATCTTAATGAATTTATTTGATCGTTGGAAAGATGAAATCGGTCGCTTTAAAAGTCCTTATTTTAATTATGATGACGAAGAAGTTGCATTAGCATTAAAAACATTTGTCAATAAAGCATCTCGCAATATTTCTGTTCGCAAAGAATTTTTAAAACCACTGGTTCAAAAAGGTATTGTTGACACACTCACCTATTTGCTCAACCCTACAGATTTTATTTCAGAAGAAATATTAAAAGTAGATTCAATAACAAAAACAGATTTAGCCGATAAAGAAAAATTTTTCAAATTATATAAAGACACATTTCAATTGTGGCTTGAAAAAATAAAAGGGGGTAATGGGGATTCCATTTCAGCTGCAGATGCACTTGCTGCTTACAAAGCAGTAGCACCGATCTACCACACAGTACTATACTCAGATCCAGTAGTAGATAAATTCAATCAGTTATTAAAACTGGCACTACCTGTTGCTCCATCACAACAAGCGAGCGTTGAGAAGCTTTTTAAAAGTACGCCTGAAACTAAAAAATCTGTTGTGCCGAATGTGGCTTCTAATAATTCTGACAATATGCTTAATGAGCAATTCTCGAAGCCACATGTTACCATCAACGATAATTTAAAGCAAACTGCACAAACAGGCAACTCAATTGCTGAGCGTTTAAGCAAAAGTAAAATTGAAGACATCAAGTCTTCAATTCCCCTAAATTTAAAATTCTTATTCATCAATACATTATTTGACGGTAAAGTAAATGAGTACAACGATGCATTGGCTCATATCGAAGAATGTACGGATTTTGAAACAACCCAACAGGTTTTAACTGAAAAATACAGTTCGAAAAATAAATGGGATAAAAGTACCGAAGAATGCAATCAATTCTTTCAAATTATTGAACGCAAGTTTTATTGATACTCCATTTCTACCCTCATAAAAAAAGCCCTGCAATATTGCAGGGCTTTTTTATGAGCTATACATTCTTCAATTTAATGCCCAGCCAATACTTGACCTCTGTGTGAATCGAGTTTCAAGAATACAAATAACAATAAAGTAAAGGACCAAAGCGAAGATCCGCCATAACTGAAGAATGGCAATGGAATACCAATTACAGGGAAAAGACCTATCGTCATCCCAATATTTACCATAAAATGGAACAGTATAATACAAGCAACACTATATCCATAGATCCGTGCAAAGGAGTCCTTCTGTCGCTCGGCAAGAAAGACAAGTCGAAGCATAAATAATAAATATAAGATGATCAGTACTGAACTACCAAACCAACCATGCTCTTCGCCAATTGTACAGAAAATAAAATCGGTGCTTTGTTCAGGTACAAAATCAAATTTTGTTTGTGTTCCTTCCAAAAATCCTTTACCAAATAAATCACCCGAACCAATTGCAATTTTTGATTGATGCACGTGATAACCTACATCTCGAATATCCAATTCTGTATCAAACAATACCATGATCCGATTTCGCTGATGCTCTTGCAATACTTCAAAGAATATTTTATGTACACCAAATACAAAACCTACACTCAACCCAAAAATTGTTAAGATAATTAAGATGCGACTTGTTAATTGCTTTCTGGTCATGCGCAATCTATTAACTACAAAATATAAAATAAACAAGCCGCATATAATGGACAAGCCAATTAATATTGGATCAACGCCAACTGCTAATGTCAATACAAACAATAACGTTGTACATACACCTATCAAGAGCATGGTGCCGGGCAAGCCTTCTCTGTACATCACCAATATAAATGCTGAGAACACCAACATACCACCTGTTTCATTCTGTAGTAAAATCAATGCACATGGAATCAATAAAATAACGCCTGCTTTAAACATCACATCAAAACGTTCGATGTTTACATTTAAGGCTCCTAAATATCGCGCTAATGCTAATGCTGTTGTAAACTTTGCAAACTCAGCTGGCTGTACACGAACAATGCCTAAGTCCAACCAAGATCTAGACCCATTAACTTCGGTACCCATAAAAATGGTAAGCAATAGTATTACAATAGATAAAATATAAAATATGTAGGAGAATGTAGAATAGAATTTATAATCGATTACCAGAATCATGACAATTAAAATAAATGCGCCTCCAATCCACATTAATTGCTTGCCTGAATTTATCGAGAAATCGAAAATATTATTTACAACTTCAGGATCAAATACTACTGCATAGATATTCAGCCAGCCTAAAAAAACGAAAAGGATGTAAAACCCAACCGTTATCCAGTCAATGTTATTGGTGAAATTTATTTTTTCTTCTGAACGCATCAAGGTTTCACTTTTACTTTATGCAACAAATTTTTATCTAAAATCATTTTCTCAAGTGGTTTTTTTGTGATGGTATCTTTTAGATATTTTTCAATCATCAAATGCGCAATTGGTGCAGCTGTCATGGCACCAAACCCTGCATTTTCAACATATACCGCAATAGCAATTTTAGGATTGACCTTCGGTGCAAATGCAATATAAACGGAGTGGTCATCTCCATGAGGGTTTTCTGCAGTACCTGTTTTACCACAGATTTCAATATCTTTAACTTTCAACCAAGATGCCGTACCGCCTAATACCACGCGTTCCATACCATCAATAATAGGTTCAAAATATTTAGCAGCAATAGACGTTACATGTCTGTTTTTATATTCCTCTAAAATATGACCGTCTTTGCCAATTGATTTTATAAAGTGTGGTGTTATGTACCATCCTTTATTGGCAATCAATGCCGCTAAGTTTGCCATCTGTATAGGTACAACGTTAATCTCACCTTGTCCAATACTCAATGAATAAATGGTAGAAAATTTCCAATGCAAGTCACCGTAAAGTTTATCATAATAGGCGTTACTCGGTATGTTACCACCTTTAGAGCTCGGTAAATCAACCAACATGCGTTGACCGAAACCCATCGTGAGCATGTGTCTACGCCACACGTCAAAATTTATTTCTGTATCCTTAAATTTATTCGGATCTTTATCTTGACTAATCAATTTCTTGAACACCATATAAAAATACGGGTTGCACGACCACTGAATAGCGCCTCGCAAATCTTGTGGCGCAGGGTGCTGGTGACAATTTACCAATGATTTATCGCAGGGGAATTGCGTACGATCTGTAATTACCCCTTCTTCAAGTGCAATTAATGCTTGTGCCAACTTAAAGATTGATCCTGGTGGATACATCGCCATAAGTGGGCGATTGAATAAAGGTTTGTACGGGTCTAGTTCTAATGCACGGTAATTCGAAGAATATTTACGACCAGTCAACAAATTTGGATCATAGGATGGAGAAGATACAAAGGATAATATTTCGCCTGTGCTTGGTTCAATGGCAACAACACAGCCAATTTTATTTTGTAATAGTAACTCACCGTATTGTTGAAGTTCAATATCAAAGGTTGAAATTAAATTTTCACCAGGTGCAGAAATTGTATCGTATTCGCCTCCTCTATATTTTCCTTTCAATACACCATGAACATCTTTCATAATATATTTAACGCCACGTCTACCACGCAATTCTTTTTCGTAATAAAGTTCTAAACCACTTTGTCCAATATAATCACCTTGCTTATAATAATTAGTGGTTTGTTTTTTTAATGCACTCGGACCAATCTCCCCAATATAGCCCAAGGCATTCGCTGCCGATGGATACGAGTAAGAACGTACGGTCCGCGCTTGAGTGT
Source organism: Cytophaga sp. (assembly GCA_043729555.1). Classification (GTDB taxonomy): domain Bacteria; phylum Bacteroidota; class Bacteroidia; order Cytophagales; family Cytophagaceae; genus Cytophaga. The sequence continues at coordinate 3,658 of JAYTLG010000079.1, read as the reverse complement.
AGAGTCCAGGATAATCATTCATATAATCTTGAACGTGCGCAAAATCCTCTAAAGACAATTGCTTAAATAAGGTCTGCGGTTTATTTCTACTGTAGCCTCTATTCTTGTCAGGATTTTTAATATCGGCCATCAACTTCACTAAGTCTTGAGGTGTGATACCAAATCGATTGCAAAACAAAACAGTATCGGTCAACTTAAATTCTTTAGTAACAACCGTGATATCAAATACGGGTGTATTGAATACCAATAAATCTCCATTGCGATCATAAATCAATCCGCGATACGGATAATCCACAACTTTTTCTATGGCATTAATTTCAGCTTCGATTTTAAATGAGGAATCTAGTACTTGTAGAAAAAAAAGTCTAATGATATAAATGAGTCCTATGGATATCATTATAGCTTGTACAACATACTTTCTTTCTTGCATAGTATTTATCGCGTGTTGCGTTTATACAGGAATAAAAACTGATACATTACAACAGCAAACAAAGTAAGTATTGCAGTACTAGTAATTTTAAAAAATGAATGGCCAAAACTAAATGACCCAATTGATTCAATACTAAATACCAAAATTGTTTGCATTAAAATCATAATGAATGCATATACAACATGCCACTGTATACCCATGTTAAAGATGTTAATAGAGTCCTGTGATTCATAACCACCTTGTGGACTTAATAATTTTATAACGGCAGATCTAAAATAAATAATCACTAAGGCTGCGGCGGTGTGTACGCCTGGTGTATCAAAGAAAATGTCTATTGAAAATGTATAGACAAATGTAATGACTAGCAACCATACTCTAGGTATGTAAAATGGCAATTGAATTAAAAACCCTATATATATAAAACATGCAGCAACATCCCACAATGCTGTGGTACGAAACACCAATACTTGAATCAAGTAAATCACTAGTGCTTGTATAAATTGTTTTATAATGTCTGTAACATTCATTATTTAATATCTTTTATGAATGGTGCTTCAAGCGTATCCTTTTCTGCTCGCATCATATTTTTTATAACAAAAACATAATCCATTGCTGTAAAGTCGGTAGCCAACTTTACATTGATCGTCCAATAGGCCCCGCCTTCTTCAACGATTTCTTTAATTGTTCCAATCATTAAGCCTTCTGGAAATAACGATTCTTTATATCCAGAAGTTACCACGGTATCTCCAATTTTTAATTTATGATGACGGCCGACATTCGTTAAGCCAACCTCTGTAGGATTATTACCACCCCACTGAATGATGCCATCGGCTTTCGAATTTTTAATGCGTGCAGAAACAGACCACTTCGTATTTAAGATTGATATAGCAGTCGAGAAATTTTCTGAACAGGCCTTTATTTGACCAGCAATACCATTGGGTGAAACGACCCCCATGCCAACAGCCAAACTATCCCGCGTTCCTTTATCGATTGTAAAAAAATTGTTTGAATAGATGGTGTTATTATTAATTATTCGTGCGGTAGAAAAACTGAACTGTTTAATTTTTAAAATTGAAACAGATGTATCGGCATTGATTTTATTTTTTTGAAGCTCTTGAAAAAGTTGATTTTTCAACTCCATATTTTCTTTCGCTAACTGAGCGTTTGCTTCTGTAAGATTAAAATATCCTGTTATGGATTTATTAATAGCCAATGTTTGACCTACAACATTTTTCGAAGTGCTGAAATATGCTGCACCTTGAAATGGATTGTAGCTTACAATACATACAAAACAAAAGAGTTCCAGGCAAACAAATACCAGGAACACTCTTAAGTTTATAATAAATTGGATTAAACGATACATCTGTGATTGTTAAAATCAAATCATCAATACAGCACGATATCTTTTTATATCTTTTACAGCGATGCCTGTACCTTTAACGACTGCACGCAAAGGATCTTCTGCAACGTGAATCGGAAGTTTCGTTTTCATTGCAAGTCGTTTATCCAAACCTCTCAACAATGCACCACCACCTGTTAAATGAATACCATTGTCATAAATATCCGCTGACAATTCCGGCGGAGCAATTTCCAAGGCTTTCAATACCGCTTCTTCAATTTTAGAAACAGACTTGTCAAGTGCAAATGCAATTTCAGAATATGAAACTTTAATTACTTTAGGTATACCTGTCATCAAATCACGACCACGGATTTCAAAATCTTCTGGAGGATTATCTAATTCTGTTAATGCAGATCCAACTTCAATTTTCAAACGTTCGGCTGAACGCTCACCAATTAACAAGTTGTGTTGACGACGCATGTAATCTAGAATATCTTTACTGAATACATCACCTGCCACACGAATCGATTGCTCGCAAACAATACCAGAAAGTGCGATAACTGCAATCTCCGTTGTACCACCTCCGATGTCAACAATCATGGAACCGATTGGTTGTTCAATATCAATACCCAAACCAATAGCTGCTGCAATTGGCTCATAAATCATGTATACTTCTTTTGCACCCGCATGTTCAGCGGAGTCACGAACGGCTCTCTTTTCAACTTCGGTAATACCTGAAGGAATACAGATTGCCATACGGTACGAAGTTGGCGCTAAAAAGCTTTTGCCTTTATCAATCATTTTTATCAACCCACGAATCATTTCTTCCGCAGCGTGGAAATCGGCAATTACACCATCTTTCAGCGGACGAATCGTTTTAATATGTTCGTGTGTTTTTTCATGCATTTGCATGGCTTCACGACCGATAGCTTTTACTTTGCCTGTAATTTTGTCTAATGCAATAATTGACGGCTCATCAACAACAATTTTGTCTTTGTAAATAATTAAGGTATTTGCCGTACCCAAATCTATTGCTATATCACTCGTGAAAAAATCAAACATTCCCATGTAGTATATATCTTTAAATTGCTAGAATTATAATTCTTTAAATTACGAATTTTATTCGTATCTACGATATATTCAATGATTTATTTAAAATACCGTATTCAAATTTTTTAGTGTTTGAAATGGCGGAAGCCCGTACAAACCATTGCCATGTTATTTTTATCGCAATAGTCGATCGATTCTTGATCCTTGATTGAACCGCCAGGTTGTATAACGGCGGTAATACCCGCAAGGTTTGCCAATTCCACACAATCTGGGAATGGGAAGAATGCATCCGAAGCCATAACCGAACCTTCAAGGCTAAAGCCAAATGCTTTTGCCTTTTCAACCGCTTGGTTTAAAGCATCTACTCGAGATGTCTGCCCAACCCCACTAGAAATCATACGGTTTTCAGTAGCAAAAATAATTGCATTTGATTTTGTATGCTTCACCAATTTATTCGCAAACAACATGGCTTTCCTCTCAGATTCAGAAGGTGTACGTGTTGTTACTACTTTGAAATCTTCCAACGTTTCTGTTTTGTTATCGGCATCCTGCTCGATTACACCGTTCAACAAGGTCTTAAATTGTTTCTTCGCAAAAGCAACCGGCTTGCGAACCAAGATGATTCTGTTTTTCTTCGACATCAAAATATCCAATGCATCCTGATCGTATTCAGTAGCAATCAATACTTCGAAAAATAACTTGTTTAATTCTTCCGCAGTTCCTTTATCAACCTTTGTGTTTGTGATGATAACACCACCAAATGCAGAAATTGGATCATCCCCGGGGAGTTCAGTATTCGAGGCGGTATTGTGGATATTTTCTCGACGGCCTATGCCGAC
>JAYTLG010000078.1:0-6072 GCA_043729555.1 Cytophaga sp. | reverse complement strand
CGCAAGTCCGTTCGAACGTGTCATAGATAAATGCTGCTCCATACCGATTTTATGTATGAAATATAAGTCACTTTTCACAATCTCTTCGGCAGGTTGATGGCTCAATACTTTTAGTAATAACGCAACCAATCCTTTTACAATGATGGCATCGCTTTCACCTTCGTAAATTACTTTTCCATCTACAAAAGAAGAGGTCATCCAAACCAACGATTGACAACCCTTGATGATATTTCCTTCTACTTTATCTTTCGGGTTAACACCTTTCAGTTTTTTGCCTAAATCGATGATGTATGCATATTTTTCATCCCATTCATCAAACAAGTCAAAGTCTTCGATTATTTGGTCTTGAATTTCATTAATCGTAGCCATTGTATTATCTAAATAGTTTTATTGCTTTGTAAATACCAGCGATAAACTGGTCAATTTCTCCCTTTGTATTATAGAATGCAAAAGAAGCGCGAGAAGTTCCCGTAAGTCCCAAACGTCCCATTAAAGGTTGTGTACAATGATGGCCGGTACGAATCGCAACACCTTCTTTATCGAGGATGATGGCTAAGTCTTGGTGGTGAATATCTGCAAACACAAACGATTGCACACTTACTTTTTCTTTTGCTGTTCCAATTAAACGGATGCCTTCAATTTTTTCAAGTTGACTTACAGCATAGGTGAGCAATTCATGTTCGTAATCACGAATGGCTTTTTTGCCAATAGTAGCGATGTAGTCAAACGATGTTTTAAATGCGACCACATCTGCAATGTTGGGTGTGCCTGCTTCAAACTTGTAAGGAAGTTCGTTGTAGGTGCAACCTTCATAAGTAACTTCGCTAATCATTTCTCCGCCGCCTTGGTACGGTGGCATCGCTTCTAGTAAAGCACGTTTGCCATATAAAATACCAACACCTGTAGGGCCGTATAATTTATGTGCAGAAAATGCGTAGAAGTCTGCATCTAAATCTTGAACGTCAATATCTAAATGCGAGACTGCTTGTGCACCATCGATCAGTGCAATAGCACCAACGGCATGTGCTTTAGCGATTAATTGTTTTATGGGATTGATACTGCCAAGTGCATTGGAAACATGCACACATGCCAGTAGTTTTGTTTTAGAAGTAATGATGGTATCAAATGCTTCGGTAAGCAATTCGCCGGCATCGTTCATCGGCAATATTTTAACAACCGCTTTTGTGCGCTGTGCAAGCATGTGCCACGGAACCATATTCGAATGATGTTCCATTGCAGATACTACAATTTCATCCCCTTCTTTAATGTTCATGTTTCCCCAAGTAGCAGCAACTAAGTTAATGCCTTCGGTTGTTCCACGTGTGAAGATGATTTCTTCGCGCTCGTTAGCGTTGATGAATGTTTTTACGGTATCGCGTGTTGCTTCGTAATCAGCAGTAGCACGTTCGGCTAGTGTATGAATACCACGGTGAATATTAGCGTTGTCGTTTAAATAATAAGCAGTAAGTGCTTCAACAACCTGAACCGGTTTTTGTGTTGTAGCAGCATTATCAAAATATACCAATGGTTTCCCGTTAACATCTTGGTGTAAGATGGGGAAGTCTTCTCGGATACGTTCGATGTTTAACGTTCCATCGGAATTGAAAAGGTCTTTATTGATGGTGTTAGTCATTTGAGTACGGAGTAAGTACTCAGTACTGAGTACAAAGTACTGAGCGGTTCAACTCAGCACTTAATGAAAGATCTATTCTCTTAATTTCATTCGATTCAACAGAAGTGTTTTATTTCTTTTATTGAATATATAACAAAGAATTTTGTACTTAATACTCTTTACTTAGTACTATTTCAAACGTTCTTCTATCTTTTCTTCTAAATAGCTACGAATTTCGTCGTGCTTAATTTTGTCTAATACGTCGAATGCAATTGCGTGTACAAGCATTTTCTTTGCTGTGTATTCGCCTACACCTCGTGCACGTAAATAGAACAAGGCATCTTGATCTAGTTGTCCGATTGTTGCACCATGCGAACATTTTACATCATCGGCAAATATTTCCAATTGCGGTTTTGTATTTACAGACGCATCTTTAGATAATAAGATGTTTTTGTTTGATTGGAAAGCATTGGTTTTTTGTGCGTCTTTACGCACCCAAATTTTACCATTAAACACACCGGTAGATTTTCCGTCTAAGATACCTTTGTATAATTCATTGCTGTAGCAATTCGGCATAGCGTGATCAACTAACGTATGGTTATCTACATGTTGCGCACCTTTTTCAAGGTATAAGCCATTTAAATGGGCTTCGCAATATTCAGCCGCAAGCGTGATGTTAAGGTTGTTTCGAACCAAGCCACCATTCAAGGTAATAGTTGTTGTGTCTGAATTGCTTTTACCTGCATGTACGATTTGATTGTTGTTGACATAATTGCTATTGTCAACATCGTTCTGAATTTTGTATTGTTCTATGTATGCATCTTGTTTAATGATTGCATGCGAGAATACATTGGTAAATGCCATGTTCGCACCAATACTGCGATTCACTTCCAATACCGTTGCTGAAGAAGCTTCTTCCAACACAATCAACACACTTGGTTGTGCAAATGTATTTGTTGTGCGCACATCCGAAAGATAAAAACAAACGATTGGTTTGTCGATGTGTTTCTTTGCAGCTACGTGTATGCATAAACCTGAAGTTGCAAACGCAACATTCAAGGCTACCATACTATCGTTGTATGGTAAGTTTTTTCCGAAGTAGGTATTAACTAATTCTTGGTTTTTTGTATTGAATGTTTCAATCGTTGCGCCAGCTACATCAACCGTAGATAGAGCAGGAGAGAAGGTGCCATTTATAAAAATAGCCTTGTAACAATCAATAGGCAATGCCGTTAATGCTGCAATGTCTTCGTTTGAAAACGTATTTGCAGATTCGATAGCATAATCTTTTGTTAAGGTGTTTTTCAGGTTTGTATATTTCCACTCTTCGTGTTTAACCGTAGGGAAACCTAAATCTTGAAATGCAGCCATTGCTTCCTTACGAACATCTGTGAGTGTAGAAGGCGAACTTTTTTCAAGTGTGTTATATTGCTGTAAAAGCGATTCTTTTAATTCTGTCGTCATTGTAATGTCGGTATTAAACCGTTTGTGCATCCGCTTCAGCTTTGATCCAGTCGTAGCCTTTTTCTTCTAATTCTAATGCTAATTCTTTGGTTCCAGATTTAACAATACGTCCTTTGTATAAAACGTGTACAAAATCCGGTACAATGTAATCCAACAAACGTTGGTAGTGGGTTACAACAATCGTTGCGTTGTTTGGTGTTTTTAATTTGTTTACACCATTTGCAACAATACGCAATGCATCAATATCCAAACCTGAATCTGTTTCATCAAGTATTGCCAACATTGGCTCCAACATGGCCATTTGGAAAATTTCGTTACGTTTCTTTTCACCGCCAGAGAAACCTTCGTTCAATGCACGTTTTAAAAGAGATTCGTCGATTTCAACCAACTTCATTTTTTCTTTCATCAGTTTCAAAAACGAAACGGCATCCATTGGTTCAAGACCACGGTATTCACGTACTTCGTTAACCGCAGTTTTCATGAAGTTAATAGTACTTACACCTGGTATTTCAATTGGATATTGGAACGCAAGAAATACACCTTCACGTGCACGATCTTCAGGAGATAAATCCAATAAATCTTTTCCGTTAAGTGTAGCAGAACCTGCTGTTACTTCATAATCTGCGCGCCCTGCTAACACAGAAGCTAATGTACTTTTACCAGAACCGTTAGGTCCCATGATTGCATGCACTTCACCAGCTTTAACTTCTAAGTTGATACCACGAAGAATTTCTTTCTCCTCAATGCGTGCATGTAAATTTTTAATTGATAACATATCTTTTTTTGCTGAAGGCGGAAGGCTTAAAGCCTAATGCTGTTCGTTATTTAATTGTATGATTAAATTTTTATAATTTTTGCTTTCAATAAAATTTAATTAATAGCAAAATGAAACCTTGATGCACTGAAGCTTTAGGCATTAAGCCTTCCGCCTTTGGCGTTTACCCTACGCTTCCTTCCAACGAAATTGCAAGAAGCTTTTGTGCTTCAACTGCAAATTCCATAGGTAGTTGGTTGAGTACTTCTTTGCAATAACCATTTACGATTAGTGCTACAGCTTTTTCAGTAGCTATACCACGTTGGTTGCAATAGAATATTTGATCTTCACCAATTTTAGATGTTGTTGCTTCGTGTTCAACAGTTGAAGAATGATTTTCAACTTCGATGTACGGGAATGTATGTGCACCACATTGATCGCCCATTAAAAGCGAATCACATTGTGAGTAGTTGCGAGAACCTTCTGCACGTTTCATTACTTTTACCAAACCACGGTAACTGTTGTGACTTCTACCTGCAGAGATACCTTTTGATACAATACGACTCTTGGTGTTTTTACCTATGTGAATCATTTTTGTACCTGTATCTGCTTGTTGCATGTTGTTTGTAACAGCAACAGAGTAGAATTCTCCGATAGAGTTGTCGCCTTTAAGAATGCAGCTAGGGTATTTCCATGTGATGGAAGAACCTGTTTCTACTTGGGTCCAAGAGATTTTTGCGAAGTTGCCTGCGCAAATACCACGTTTGGTTACAAAGTTGTATATACCTCCTTTACCGTTTTTGTCGCCTGGATACCAGTTTTGAACGGTAGAGTATTTAATCTCTGCTTTCTCCATTGCAACCAATTCAACAACGGCCGCGTGTAATTGATTTTCATCACGTGTAGGTGCTGTACAACCTTCTAGATAACTCACATACGAACTTTCGTCTGCAATCAATAACGTACGTTCGAACTGACCTGTGTTTGCCGCATTGATACGGAAATAGGTAGATAATTCCATCGGACTACGAACGCCTTTTGGAATGTAGCAGAACGAACCATCGCTGAATACAGCCGAGTTTAATGCTGCGAAATAGTTGTCCGTAACTGGTACAACACTTCCCAAATATTTACGAACCAATTCAGGGTGCTCCTGAACAGCTTCGCTCATCGAACAGAAAATAATTCCTAGTTCGGATAATTTTCCTTTAAACGTAGTGGTGATCGATACACTGTCAATTACAGCATCTACCGCTACACCTGTCATCCGTTTTTGTTCATCCAACGAAATGCCCAACTTTTCAAATGTTGCGCGCAATTCAGGATCGACTTGATCTAAGCTGTCAAGTACAATTTTTTGCTTGGGGGCAGAGTAGTAAATAATATTTTGAAAATCAATTTCAGGATAGTTTACATTTGGCCATGTTGGCGATTTCATTTCCAACCACTTCTTATATGCATCCAATCTCCATTCCAACAACCAAGAAGGTTCATTTTTCTTCGCTGATATATAACGTACTGTATCCTCATTCAGACCCATAGGGGCAGATTCGTTTTCGATGTCCGTAACAAATCCCCACTTGTATTCCGATGAAGTTATTTCTTCCAGTATTTTATTACTATCGCTCATGCGCTCGCTTTATTTAGACTTATTCCAATATGTATACAAAAATAGAACAATTTCGCTAAGAAAGAGTTCTTTTAGGTACATATTTTATGGAAAAGTGAGGAATTTAGGTACATGCAATGAGTTGCTAGTTGCTAGTAACTAGGTACTAGACAAAAGAAGCACTGAGTACAGATTATTTCGTATAAAGATGACGAAAACTTGATTGGTCTTGCTCAAATTAGGTTTGGCGTGCTCCGCTGAGGTGGGGCGAAAATGTGTTGCTTCGCTTGCTCTTAATACCTACTTAAAGATCTAAGGCTAAGGTTCTGTTTATAGACTCTTCTAGCGAGATGCTGGTTTCGGTACGTTGAATGCCATATACTTTTTGGATTTTATCGTGGAGCACTTCTCGCAGATGTTGTGTATCTCTACAGATAATTTTAACGAACATGCTGTAGTTGCCTGTGGTATAGTGCACGTTTACTACTTCTGGTATGTTGCGCAAATCCGCTACCGCCTTATCGTAAAACTCACTTTTGTCGAGATAAATACCAAGGAATGCAGTGATGTCGTAGCCTAGACGGGTGTAATTAATTTCGAGATGCGAGCCTTTTACAATACCCAACTCTTCCA
>JAYTLG010000077.1:0-2378 GCA_043729555.1 Cytophaga sp. | reverse complement strand
GAAGGCGATTTTGAAAGCGAAAATTTGAAAGTTGGGGATGTATTGTTGTTGCCAGCGGTTTTGAAATCGGTGCAAATTAGTACAAGTACAGGTGTTGATTTTTTGGAAGTGCATATACCCTCTAATCGATAGCGATAGAAAGGGGTGAGGATTTAAAGGTGGCGAAATGTTGTGCCAACGTGTATTTTTATCATTTTATTATTGTAACGCAATAAGCTAAGGTGTGGATTTGTTTAAATTGCTTATAATTAATCTATTATTGTTTTTTGAAGCGTTATATTTGCTGGTCTTAAATAGCGTGCTTTGACCTGTATTTTAATTGAAATTAGACAAATTTCTTACTTCATAGTCTGCATTGTTCGTATTTGCTTCTAGGTCTATTTTAGAAGTGTTTATTTAAACAAATATGGCTATGATGATTAGAAAAACACTTTTTTTAAGGAATTACGCACTTTTGGTCTTAAATATCTCGATTGCGTTCTTTTTAAGCCACACAGCTTTCGCACAGTGTACGTCAGGGTGTAGTGTCACTTATAACACCTGTGCCAATATTGCGACTATTACAGCTACAGGAGGTACAGCAGGTGCTAACCATGTTATTTGTATTTCACCTCCTGCTGGATGTGGAAATATTACGGTAGGCAATACTGTGTTAGGGCAATATGATAGATTAGTGATTTGCACCAATAGTCCTACCGATACGGTAAAATTTATCGGTAATTTTGCCGCATCAGGAGGAGGGCCGTCAGCAGCAAATGATAATACTCGTTTTGTAGATATTTATGGGAATGCTCAATTTACCTACGGTGGTACCATTATTTGGGGCCCAAGAATTGTTATAAATGTAGCTTCAACAGGTTCTTTGGTTTTGAAAAATCCAACACAAATCAGTTTTCTTAATTCTTCTTCTATTACGAATGCGGGGAAGATAACATCGAGTTCTGATCTTATTTTTACATCGGGTACTTCTGGTCCCATGATTAATACAGGAACCGTAAATGCTTCTAATATATCTTTTAATGGAGGAGGATTGACGAATTCAGGAACAATTCAAAGTGCTTCAAGTCTTGTTTTTGCAACGGGAGCAGGTGCTGTATTAAACAGTGGAAATTTATTGGCTGGTTGTGACTTGACCATTACATCTGGCTTGTTTACCAACAGTAATTATGTGTATTCTCAATGCAATACAACCGTGAGTACCGCCATAACGAATAATGCAAATTTTAAAACAGAAGGCACCTTAACGCTTAATGCTTCGGGGACATTTAATTTTCAAAATGGTTTGTTTGAATCGGATTCCTTAATTTTAAATGGCGGTAATATCAACGCGGGTACAGGTTGTGCGGCATTTATCGTGCACAAATTTTCAAGCATTCAAAATGGATCAGGCTTTACATCTGTACCTGTAAATTCGGTAGGGATTTATGATACAGGAAATGCTGGTTTTATTGATAATGTTTCGGTCGGTTGCGGAGGAGCTGTACCTCCTTATAATGGGGGGCCTTATTGTGGAGTAGTGCCATTGTTAGGTGTTGGAGGTATGGGGTCTGGCTCAGGTTGTTTTGCATCGTTACCTGTAACTTGGCTAAGTAATTCGGCGACGCTTATTAGTGATCAACAAATTGAAGTAGAGTGGACGACTGCCAATGAATTTAATAATAATTATTTTACGGTGCTGAGGTCTATAGACGGCGTAAATTTCATTTCAGTGAGTTCTGAAATAGAGGCTATGGCTAAAGGCAGTTTGTCTCATTCGTATTCCTATATAGATAATTATCACTGTAACGGTATCGTATATTATAAACTAATGCAAACTGACATTGATGGAAAAAGTTCTTATTCAAGCATTATAGAAGTTAAACGATTGGGATTTGCAGAAGCGTTGAATTTCGATGTTTTCCCTAATCCTTCAACTTCCAATAGCGAGCTTACGCTTAATTTGAATGGACTGGAAAGTGACACTGAAATATTAGTCGTGTTAGTAGATCATTTGGGTAGTACGATCTATACAAAGGCGGTGATTACAGAAAGAGAAAATATGCTTTTTACAATAGGAAATGAGGTTGATCTGCAAAAAGGAATTTACTTTATTTCAGCCAGCACTAATCAATCGTTGGTGACGAAAAAGTTGGTCGTAAATTAGTTGTTTATTTCCTCACCCCAGAGACCATCTCTTCAGAGAATTCTATGTGTTTAATAATAGAAACTAAAATTAAGCAATCCAAAATTAAGTCAATATTGACAATAAGGGTAATGTGTTTTAACCGTTTATAAAATAATTACCCAATACGTCGATGCTTATTATTAGTTTGTCGAAAATTAAAATCAAGCTATACCTGATTTGCGTAATTTAGAGAGATTAACGTTCTCCTCTTATG
>JAYTLG010000076.1:0-3341 GCA_043729555.1 Cytophaga sp. | reverse complement strand
GTAAAACAACGAAACCCATCCATATAATCAATATCCAAATAAATACTATCACATGGAATCTTCCTTTCTCGAAATCCGTCGCAAATTTCTTTCACCTTTCCTTCTGGATAATAACTCCACTTACATTGATGGAAACCCAAAGCCCACAAGGGCGGCAATTCAGGCTTACCCGTTAAGTTTGTATAGGTCTCTACGACCGATAACAACTCTGGCCCGTAAATAAAATAATAATTCATTTCGCCGCCTTGTGCCCAAAACGAAGTTGCATTCTGTCGTTCAAATCCAAAATCGAAATACGTGCGGAATGAATTATCAAAGAAAATACCGTAAGCTACTTTGTGATGCAAGCCAATAAAGAAAGGTACGTTTTTATACAATGGGTCTGTATCTTTTCCATAGGCATACATGTCTTTTCCCCAATTTTCAAAACGCTTTCCACGAATATCGGTATCCGTTGATTTGTCGCCTAAGCCATAGAAGTGTTCGCCTGCCTGTCCTTTACGCGTATTGAAAACAATTTCGCCTCCATTTTTTTTATGTTCTTCCCAATGGTATCCTTTTTCATCTTCAGAAATCACCAAACCATTTTTATCTAAAATACGGATGAGCATGTATTCTTTCTGAATTTCTACATTGACTTTAGAAGTCTTAATCACAAAATGCGTTTCTTGTTCATCAACTTCTACATGCTCAACGCTACCTTGATATGCATACGCATGTGAATATGAAAAATCGCGTTCGAAATTACCCAATGCAGCAAATCGAAAACGAATAACGATATCTGAAAATACTTTTACTTCCAATACAGATTGTGGCCCATAAAAATAAAATTTGTTTTTATCCTGTTCCCATCTCTCTATCACGCCAGCATCTTGTTGAGAAGATTGCTTTTCGTGATTAATATTCATGTAACTTTCCATACGAACTCAAATTATGAAACACATTCAATTTAATGCCTCTAAAATAGGATAAAAAAAAGACTAATAGGAATCGATTAATTGCATTTTTCTTACAATCGTAGACTATTCTTTCAAGAACTATGCATATTCTTCTATTTTTCCAAAGTTTCAAACCTTTAAGATAGGTTTTTAGCTCTGCTCAGCGTATTTTTAAGATACGTTGTACAATTAAGAATTCAGTGCCAGTAGGCTTGTCATGAAAAAAACAAAGGTTTTGATGTTGGGTTGGGAATTTCCTCCGATTATTAATGGAGGATTGGGAGTTGCCTGCCTAGGATTAAGCAAAGCCTTGTCAAAACAAGTTGAACTCACCTTAATTTTACCCAAAAGCGACCCTTCTATCTTATTAAAAAAAGTAGAGATTATAGGATTAAATCAACAAGAGCGCATTCGCATTCGAGAAGATTTCAAAACAGATTTTTATGCGGAGTTGGAAAATGTATACACCCTACCGACCAACATTTTCCCTTACGAACCGATTGCAGAAACAACTGTAGTAACAAAAAAAACACGTAAGTCTAAAACAACAAAATCAATTCAATCTGAATTTTACAAACCATTTGAGATTGATCAGTTGTACGGCGACAATACCATACAAAAAGTTATTGAGTACGCTTCTGTTAGTGCAGACATGTGCATGGAGTGGGATTTTGACGTCATTCATTGTCACGATTGGATGACCATGTTGGCAGGTATAGAAATAAAACACCGCACGGGCAAACCTTTAGTATTGCACATACACTCTTTAGAGTACGACCGCAACCAAGGCCGCACAGACAATTGGGTGTATCAAGTTGAAAAAAATGCGATGGAAATTGCAGACGCGATCTTACCGGTAAGTAATTACACAGGAACGATCGCAACAAGCCACTACGGCATCAATCCACGTAAAATACATTCGGTACATAATGGTGTTGAAAAAATAAAACCTTACAAAGTTGAAAAGCCTTTTCCCGAAAAAATAGTTTTATTTATTGGGCGTGTTACACAACAAAAAGGTCCGGAGTTTTTTATTGAAGTTGCTTCAAAAGTTTTAAAAGAATATCCGCTTGCACGTTTTGTAGTAGCAGGTACGGGAGATAAATTAAAAGAATTAATTGAATCCGGTGCAAACAAGCACTTGGGATTGAACATACATTTTACAGGTTTTTTAAACTCTGAAAAAATACACGACTTATTGGCAATGGCAGATGTATACTGCATGCCATCGGTATCGGAACCCTTTGGCTTGTCGGCATTGGAAGCAGCGCAGTTTGGCGTTCCCTGTGTTATCTCAAAGCAGTCGGGCGTTTCCGAAGTTTTAACAGGTGCACTTAAAGTAGATTATTGGGATATCGATAAAATGGCGCATTACATTTTAATGCTGCTTAAAGATCCTGCATTTGCCAAAACAGTATCGGACAATGCGCACTTTGATTTGGAATATTGTACATGGGAGCATGCAGCCCTTGAAATCAAAGAGATTTACAATCAACTCTTAGCTTAATTTATGCGTTCGGTTACGCTGTGTTTTCAAGTACATCAACCCTTTCGGATTAAACCCTATACATTTTTTGATATTGGGAAAAATCATTTTTACGAAGACGAAGGTCATAATAAAATCGTTATTGATCGCGTATCAGACTTGTGTTATTTACCCACCAATAAAATTTTACTTCAGCAAATCAAGAAACACAAAGGTTTGTTTCGTGTTGCGTTTTCGATTAGCGGCACCACCATTGAACAGTTCAAACAATACAGACCCGATGTAATCGAGTCGTTTATTGCCTTAGCAAAAACAGATTGTGTAGAATTTCTAGGCGAAACATACAGTCATAGTTTAAGCAGTGTCTATTCTACAGAAGCATTTACAGAACAAGTAGAAGCGCATCGAAAACTCATTCGAAGTACCTTCGGCTATCAAACGGAAGTATTTAGGAATACAGAACTCATACACAACAATGAAATTGCCGCGACTGTAAAAGGTATGAATTTTAAAGGCATTGTAACGGAAGGCATACAAGACTTGTTGGGCACCATGAGCACCAATAAAATATACAGTCCAGCACATACCACCTTCCCGCTTATGCTGCGAAATTGTACATTATCAGACGATCTAGCATTTCGTTTTTCAGATAAAAATTGGAAAGGATACCCCTTAACAGTCGAAAAATACAGTTCTTGGATCAAACGATTGCTCAAAAAGAATGAAAATGCACTAATTTATGTCGACTATGAGACATTTGGTGAGCATCAAAAGAAGAATAGCGGTATCTTTACATTCTTGCGTAAACTACCAGAAGCAATTATTGAGACACAAGGACTCGAATTTATGAATCCGTCTGAAGTAATTGACACCTTCGAAATACACGATGTGTATGATGCACACGAAACAATTTCGTG
>JAYTLG010000075.1:0-30656 GCA_043729555.1 Cytophaga sp. | reverse complement strand
CTGGCCCAGCGATGCATATTTGAATATTTGGGTATGTAATATTAGTGGTACCTATATTGGATTTGCACAACCACCCGGCAGCAGTTCGGTGCCAGGCTTAATGCCAACAGATGGCGCTGCAAGTACAGATGGTGTCACCATTGATTTTAAAGCCTTCGGAACGGTGGGTGCGGCGGCGGCTCCTCCGTTTAATTTAGGCAGAACAACAACACACGAAGTTGGTCACTGGTTTGGCCTTTCGCATACGTGGGGCGATTACAACAGCGGCGATTGCACGTTGACAGATTATTGTACCGACACCCCCTATTGTGGAAATGGTTTTGAGTCAACGTATCCTGCGTGTAGCAATATCCCCAGCGGACCCAATACGGTAGTATGTTCGCCCGATAGAATGATTGAAAATTACATGGACTACTCGAATGATGGTTGCATGAATTTATTTACGATCGATCAAAAGTCGCGCATGCGTTCCACCATCGAATTTAGTACGCGACGTTTTGCACTTTTATCGTCATTGGGTTGCTGCACGGTTCCCAATTTAATTTCAGCACCCTACAAAAAAACATTTGAAGATGGCAGCATAACATCCGACGGGTGGAAAACCATTAACCCAAACATCAACAGTACATTCACAAAAGGGTTTGAACTTAGCAATACAAGTGGCTACGGTATCGGAAACTATTCAACATCTGTAAGCAATGACAGCATCTATAACGAAAGCGATGCATCCACACATAAATATATGTTTAGTTATGTATCGCCATTCTTTACATTCCAACATACAATTGCCCCTCAACTTCGTTTTGATTGGGCCTACAGCCCTTTAACGACAAATGGAACTACGGATAGCATCCTTGTATACATTGCATCTGGCTGCCAAGACAATTGGATTCCAATACATGTATTTTATGGTGCAGCGTTTACAAGTACCAACAATCCGAGAGCCTCTTTTATTCCAACAGCAACTGAATGGGCAACAATGGAATTGGATGTTTCTGCATACATCAACAGCGCGGGCGTACGCATTAAATTTGTTTCGTATTCAAAAGGCATTAACACCTTTTATCTTGACAACATCAACATCGCCAATACATCGCCTAATTTATTAGCAACGGTTTACCCCAATCCAACAACGGGACTTGTAAACGTATCGGTTATTTTCAATGGCAAGCAAACAATAAACTACGTTATCTATAATGTATTGGGGCAGCTGATTTACCAAGGCAGCGACGAAAATGTTTATAGTTATATAAAACAAATCAATCTTGAATATCTTGCAAGCGGGGTGTATATTATTCAAGTATCTATGGGGGACCAAAAAATTACATCGAAAATCGTTAAAGAATAATTTTTTTATTTACAGCTATGGGGGAGATTTCACGGAAACATATTCCAATGTTCCGGTATGCAATATTTTTAATTGTGGGCATTGTCGTTGCTCAGTACATCGCCCTGCCCGTATGGCTTGCAGCAAGCGTTGGCGTGCTAGCACTGATGTATATACTTTATCAGTTCTTCTACCCCACCAAACACTATCAACTACATTTGTTTGTAATCATCAGTATTGTTGTGCTATGCCTGGGCTGTATGCGCCAACAATTTTGGTTGAACAGAAAAAGTCCGACGTACAAACAGTTACGTATTTCTTCTTTCCCTCAAAAACAATCGTTTCAAATTCAGTTTGAAGCAACGATTACCAACTCGGCTGATTTTGTTGATGCCGAAACGTTTTTAGTTGTCTGCAAAGATACCAGCATCACGCTTAAGTATGGCGATGTGTTTAGTACCGCCGCAACTGAAAAAGAAATCCCTGCGCCGAACTTTCCGTTTGAATTCGATTATAAAACCTATTTATTTAGTAATGGCATTACACATAAATTAGAATTATGTACCGTTACAATACAAACAGACACACGCATCAGCACGCGTTTCTTTCAATGGATACAATACAGTCGCGAACAATTTAAAAAAACAACGGCACTGATTTTTAAAACACCTGCATCAAAAGGCTTGGCAGAGAGCTTGCTGCTTGGCTACCGGGAAGAGTTGGATAGAGAAACGAAAGATTCATTTTTAAAAAGTGGCGTATCCCATTTGCTTGCTGTGTCGGGCATGCACACCGCCCTGATCTACGAAGCGATTTTTTTACTATTTATCCCATTTGGAAGTTCTCAAAAACACCGATTTGTTTTTTTAGCAACTGCTCTCTTCGTATTAACCTACTTCACCCTATTAAGCGGGTGTTCTGCGTCTGTATTACGTGCATCCATTATGTGTAGCATGTTTGCCATTGCCTATACGTTTCGCAAGCGCGGCAGCGGCATAAATACCCTCGGCATTAGTATCGTAGTCATACTTTGGTTCACCCCCTATCAAGTATGGAATCTAGGCTTTCAACTTTCTGCCTTAGCAGTGATTGGGATTCTTACACTACATCAATATCTTTCAAAACAATTCACCTTCAAATACAAAATTTCAACGTATTTATTTGAAGCTTTATCGATAACGGTTTGTGCACAAATCACCACACTACCTGTGATACTGTATCATTTTAAATCGTTCCCCATTTACTTCATCCCTGCCAACTTGGTGTTGATTCCCATTTCAACAATAGCACTTTTCACAAGCATGGCGAGTATCTTTTTTGTGGGTTTAGGAATTTCATTTGAATGGTTATTCAACATCAACCAATGGCTTATTGAATTATTTTCAAGCTGTGCAGCCTTGTTCGCGCGGCTGCCCAATAGTTCCATCCAACCCATACATTTTACAGCGCTTGAAGCTTGGGTGATTGTAGGCATCGTGTGCGTGTACATACAACACCCATTCAAACTCAACAAAAAAACAATCGTTTTAAGTTGTATCGTTTGTTTAGCTTGGACCGGCTACCGCATCAAAAATGAATACGAAGCCCAACACAAAGAAGAAATACTCTTTATAAGCAATGGAAAAAAATCGGCATTCCTATCCATAAATGGTTTGGATGCCAGCATCTATACTCAAATTCCGATGAAGAATTTTAATCAATCGAGCATGAAGGGCTATTTTAACCTTCGATGTTTAACTGAAATCTGCGTTCCGTCTACCCACGCAGGAATCATCGCAAGCATACCAAAAAATACAGCCATGTGGTTGTACAAAAAGAGTTGTACATCGCCAAAAGAAGACAT
Organism: Cytophaga sp.; assembly: GCA_043729555.1. GTDB lineage: Bacteria > Bacteroidota > Bacteroidia > Cytophagales > Cytophagaceae > Cytophaga. Next base: position 27,486 of record JAYTLG010000075.1, on the reverse strand, counting down.
GGAACACCTTTTTTCCTACAAAGAAAAAGATTCCACAAGCTACCATCCCAATTATTTTCACTCGTTAAAAACAAAAAAAATGATTTACTTCAAAATGAAGTAACAATTTCTGCTTATATTTATTCTGTACATTTTGTTCGCACACGTATGAATTTTATAGAGACAAGTATTACCGACCGCATTGGCTATATCGTTTTGAATCGTCCAGATAAAAGAAACGCATTAAATTTTGAATTTGTAAGTGAGTTAAAAGCATGCTTCACAGAATTTTCAAAAAACGATGCTGTAAAAGTAATTGTTTTAAAAGCAGAAGGAACCTCTTTTTGTGCAGGTGCCGACTTAGAATACATTCAACAATTACAAAACAATACCTACGAAGAAAACCTTGTTGATTCAACCCATCTCATGGAATTGTATCACATGATTTACACCTTAAACAAAGTTGTGATTGCACAAGTCAACGGCCATGCCTTAGCGGGAGGTTGTGGCTTGGTTACAGTATGTGATTTTGCATTCTGTATTCCTGAAGCAAATTTTGGCTATACCGAATCGCGTATTGGTTTCATTCCCGCAATTGTAATGAAATTTTTAGTTAAAAAAATTGGAGAAGCAAACGCACGTATGATGCTATTAAGTGGCAACGTGATTAAAGCGCAATATGCATTGCAGTATGGTATAATTAATTCAATCTTAGATTCTGAAGAAGAATTAGAGGAAACTGTAACAACATTTGCCAAACACCTAATCGAACACAATTCAGGAACTTCGATGGAATTGACTAAAAAAATGTTTGCGGAAATTCAAGGTAAAACACTAGAAGAAGCTTTGAAATACGCCGCGCAAATGAATGCGATGGCACGCAACTCTGCAGATTGCAAACGCGGCATTGAAGGGTTCTTAAATAAAGAAAATGTAAAATGGTAAGAAACTAATTCACTCGAATTACTTACTCGATAAGTTGTACAGATTAGCAGAAGTTTTCTTTCCAAGCATCCCCTTCTTACCAATCAATAAAAGTTTACCTTCCCACCACAAGGTATAATTTCTTAGCAGTGCTAATCCCTCTTCGTTGGCTAAGGTAAGATCCTTTACTTTACTGCCATTCAACTCATCCCATTCAACATATTTTAATTGATTGTAAACTCCGGTAGCATTATCACTACTGGCATAAACCATTCGAACCTTACCCTCTTCACTAATATTCATCGAATACGATGCAGATGTAATACCTGCATTGATATCATTAATTTGATTTTTGGAATAATAATTCTCCCACAGTAGATCGTCGTTTTTGTTAAATGAAAATAACATAACAGACTCCGCATGCGCCTGACCTGTTTTTAGCATCCAATTTTTGATATCATTTACGCTCGACGATTCGTATTTATAACCAATAATTTCTAAATCCTTCTTCTCTACTACAATTACTATTTTCTCGTATTGATTTAAGTAAAAATCTGTAATCTGATAATTCACCCAATTCTCTTCACTTGAAAACATCTTGGTTGAATTGTGTATGGCAACAGCTGTCTGCTTCATCCCGTCAGACATATCGTGTATGTTCAATTTTTCAACTATGCGTTTATTGAAATCAAATTTCGAATACATGACGCCTACAAATTTGCGATCTGCTATAATTGTATTTGCTACATACACTTCATCATCATTCAAAAACATCAATTTCAGACTTTCTCTTTTTGAAAGTGAACTTTGAATATCTAAAAAAATCATGTCGCGAGAAGTTAAATCAAATCGCACCAGCACAATACGACCATTTCGATCACAATTTAAAATATGTAGTTCTTGTTTATTGTTGATGTAGATACCATAATTAATAAAATTATTATCGACGCTAACATTTCCTTGCTTAAGAACTTCCAATGCAGCATTCATAACTAGTGTTGATGCGACTAATGTTTTTTGACTGTAATCAAAGGTATAAACCAAAAACGATTTTTTGTCTGGAGAAAACAGAATCGTATATTCATATTCGAGCGGCGTATTAAAATTAGGCGTAAGATTACTAGATACCGCCAACTCAAACGTTTCTTTGGTCATCCCCTTTGCGGCATATACCATCCATGGTGCAACTGTTTGCTCGTGCAATACGTTATCTTTTATCAGTGCCCCTGTTTCTAGATTAAATACATATAACTTCAAGCCCTTTTTCTTGTGCATCGGGTCATGCTGCTCAGAAAAAAGAAACAACTCTGAACCTACAAGATGTAATTCTTTGTAATCTTCATTCACCGTAATCTCAAGTGGAATACTAAACAATACAGCTAAGTTTAAATCGTATTTTTCCAACAAAAAAGTCGATGCACTTAATTGAGTTCCTTTAATTTTATTCAAACTCACAAATTGTTCATTCCCTACTGGCACAGACAATATCTGTTGCGTTGTCTCCAAATAGGGACTAGCAATTGTATAAAGACCCGTTTTAGTCATTACTTGGGCCTGCACACAAATGGATAGGATTGATACAAGTATTGTTATTAAAAGCTTCATTCTAACAGTCAATTAGTATATACACATTATAGAAAGATATTCATTCGAGGATTGCTATTCAATTAAAGCTATCAACATTTCATCAACAGCTTTATACACCATTTCTAATTCCTCATTAGTAACAACATAGGGAGGCAATACATATATTATATTCCCCAAAGGCCTCAATAAAATTCCTTTATTAAGAAAGAAATCATACAGAAAATGCCTCATTTCATGTTCATACGTTGTTTCACCATTTCCTGTTTCTATTTCTATAGCCAATATTGTGCCCAACGATTGTATTCGTTTAATTAAGGGGTGATTTATATGACTTAATACAAAACCTTGATGCGCTAATTCAATTCGTTTAATATTTTGTTGACATGCTTGCGCTTCAAACAAATCCAAACTTGCCAATGCCAAGGCACAAATTGTTGCATTTGCGGTGTATGAATGCCCATGAAAAAACGTTTGATAACGCTCATTTGTCAAAAAAGGTGCTTCAATTTCTCGTGTACAGGTGGTTGCTCCCAATGGCAACAAGCCTCCTGTGATGGCTTTTGAAAAGCACATAATATCGGGATTGGTTTTGCCATAATGCGAAGCAAATTTTTTACCCGTGCGTCCAAAGCCTGTCATCACTTCATCTGCAATGCATAACACGTCATACTTTTTACACAGCGCCATCATCTTATCCAATATTTCAGGACTATAGATGCGCATGCCACCGGCCCCTTGTATTAAAGGTTCGTAGATAAAAGCTGCAACGGTTTTGTCTTTGATGTAATCTTCCAAAACAGTCAATACCTGTGCATCATTTGTACCATCTGGATATGGAATAAACAGAACCGGATTGAGTAACGATTCAAATACTTCTGTAAACAAACCACGTGCACTAACGGACATGGCACCAAAAGTGTCGCCGTGAAACGAGCCTTCAATAGCGACGAAGCGCGTTTTTACGAGTCCTTTATTTTTCCAAAATTGAACAGCTAATTTCAATGCAACTTCTACTGCAGTACTGCCATTTTCAGAATAAAAAATACGTTGCTGCATACACGCAACAACGTCTAAAAAACGTGTTGCAAAATCTACGGCAGGCTTATGCGTAAAGCCTGCAAATAAGGTATGATCTAAATGTAAAATCTGATCTCGAACCGCATTGGCCAATTGCTCATTGCCATGCCCATGAATGTTTACCCACCAAGAAGAAATCGCATCCAACAGGGTTGAACCATCTGCTAAGTGTAAGTACATGCCTTTCGCAAATACAACTTCTGCAATCGGGCGCTTGTGAACCAAGGGTGCATAGGGATGCCAGATATGTGCAGCATCGGAATCGAGTATATGTTTATTCATACCAATTTTCAAATAATTTAATCGCATACAAACTCAATACTTCATCGGTGATTTGAGCTTCGGGATATACATGCAACAAGGTTTTATAACCTGTATGTTTTAAAATAATATTTTCTGTTTCTGGATTGGAAGGACCATTAAAAATAATTCCTTTCACGCGTATGTTTCTGCGTTTTAATTCTTGTGCCGTTAGTAACGTGTGATTGATGCTTCCTAAATAATGATTGGAAACTAAAATCACTTCCGCATCAAATTGTGTGATTAAATCGGCTACAACCGCTGTATCGTTTAGTGGAACCAAGATACCACCAGCACCTTCAATGACTAAATCATTTCCAGAAGTATCTGGCAGTTGAATACGAGCAAGATCAATCTCCACACCTTCAGCCTTAGCAGCGGCATGTGGCGACGCAGGCAGTTCGAATACATACGCTTCAGGATGTATAACCGAATGTCCACTGCGCAACATCTTACGCATACTTGCGCTATCCGTTTGTTCTGTACCAGCCTGTATGGGTTTCCAATAATCAGCTTGTAAGGCATTCGTTACAATAGCACTGACGAGTGTTTTTCCCGAATCGGTTGATATCGCAGTAATAAAATATTTTTTCATAGATGTTTTTTAATGGAAGCAAGCAAAGCATCTATCTGCGCTTCGGTATTAAATGCATGGATGCAAAAGCGCAAACGCTCTTCTCCTTTTTTAACCGTGGGCGACAAAATGGGACGTACATCAAAACCATCTTGTTGAATGGTCGATGCCAGTTGCTTGACACGATCGGTGCCGCCAATGTTTAATACTTGTATGGGACTACTGCTCGGTATGTATTCGCTGTATTGACGCAGATTGTTTGTCACGCGTTGAATATTGCTTTTCAGGGCATCAATGGTGGTAGGAGATTCTTTTAATTTTTCAAATGCTGCTTGAACCGACAAAAATGAATGTGGCGAAAATGCCGTTGTATAAATAAACGGTCGCGAGAAATTAATTAAATAATCAATCAACACACGTGAACCCGCAACACAAGCACCATGTATACCCATAGCCTTGCCAAAGGTATGAATACGGATATCAACTTCCTCGTTTAAGCCTTCGGATAATACGAGGCCTTGTCCGACTTCACCACAGGTGCCCGTAGAATGTGCTTCGTCGACAATGATACACGCATTATATTGTTTTGCAATCTGTATAATTTCTTTTAAGCGTGCTTGGTCGCCATCCATAGAATAAATGGATTCGAGCACAACGAAAATATCGCCGTTTGCTTTTTTTATCTTCCGTTCAAAATCTTCTAAATCATTGTGGCGAAATGAAATTCGATCGGCAAAGGACAAGCGTGCTCCATCTTTTAACGATGCGTGTATGAGTTCATCGTACAATATTGTATCACCTTTCTGCGGTAAAGCAGAGAGCACACCAACATTGGCGGTATAACCCGAATTAAATATGAGCGTTGCTTCTACCTTAAAAAAGCCTGCTAAAAACAATTCTACGTCTTCGGCAAGTTTGCTATTGCCCGATAACAGACGCGACCCCGTTGAACCATTGCAAACATCCAATGTATAGTTTTGTTCCTTTTGTTGAATGGACTTTTTCAATTCTTGGCTGCGCGCAAATCCGATATAATCATTCGAAAAAAAATCAACCATACCTTCGCGTACAGTTAGGGTTCGAAATGCATTTTCCAATTTTCGAGCTTCAAGTTTTTGTAAAATCTTGTCTTTATACGACATGCTTATTTTTAAATACAAATTTCAGATTACGAATATACTTAAAACCTATATTAAATAATCCAATTAAAGCCCAGAAGACAGGTCTTCAACGAAAAACAGCTACCTAGTTTCCTAAATAGCTGTTTTTAATGATTTATTACCATTCCGTTATATATCTTGGGACAATGCCTCAAGTTTGGGAAAAGCGTACATGATGCGCTCAATAATTCCGTTGATTTTAAGAACGAGTCAAAGACTCTTATCCATTAGACATCCTTAGAGCGCCGCTATCCGCTGCGGCGGATTATGGATAGAGCTGTTTAACATCTATAATTCATGAATGGAATCAACACCTTTTTCCCAAGCAGAAATATTTTCAATGGTTGTTTGTGCAATACTCGTTAATGCATTGGTGGTTAAGAACGCCATATGTCCTGTGATGAGTACATTTTTGAAAGTCAACAAACGTGCAAACACATCGTCTTGTGGAATCACATTGGAATGATCGTTAAAGAACAATCCTTTCTCGTGCTCATACACATCGATTCCCAATGCACCTATCTTGCCCGACTTAATTCCTTCAATCGCATCAATGGTATCGATAATAGCACCGCGGCCGGTATTTACAATCATCACGCCATCTTTCATCTGGGCGATCGTATTTTTGTTGATTAGCTTTTTTGTATCCGCAGTTAACGGTGCATGAATAACAATAATATCGGATGTACGAATCAATATATCCAGGGTCGTATATTTCAAACCATACAAGGTTTCAAATTCCGCAGAAGGTTTTGGATCGAAGGCGATTAAATTGCAGCCAAAACCATTTAATATTTTTGCTGTCAAACCACCAATTTTCCCAACACCAATAATACCAACGGTTTTGTGATGTAGATTAAACCCAACTAATGGTTCAAGATTGAAATTATATTCTTTTACACGTCTGTCTGCTTCAACAATGTGTCGCGACAAAGACAAGATTAAGGCGACAGTATGTTCTGCAATAGAATGTGGTGAATATGCAGGTACATTTGCAACATGTATACCTAAACGATGTGCTGCATTTTTATCTGTTTGGTCGTGACCGGCAGCACGTATAGCAATGCCTTTAATACCCAGTGCGGCTAACTTTACCAATACCAGTTCGGATGCATCGTCATTCACAAAAATAGAAATTGCGAAAGCGCCTGTGGCTAAATGTACGGTTGTATCACTCAAGGCTTGCTTTATATATTCAAATTGATATGCTTTTCCTTCGTATTGTTTAAAATATGCTTCGTCATAGCTTTGTGCACTAAAAACGACAACTTTCAATAAATTATTTCCCATTCAATCAAGGTATTAAAAATACACGCTTGAAACAATGATATACATCAAACAATAACACAGGTATAAAAAAACACCCTTTGTGACAAGCAAAGGGTGTTCAGAAAATAAACTATAAACTACAATTAAACTACTTATTAAAATCTATTCGGCTGGCGTTGGTTGCGGTGAACCAATTGTACCTTTTATCGTCAACACATTTGTTGCTGGTGAAGTATTCAAAATGATAATAATATTTTTTTCAAACACACCTGATTTACCTTCCGTTTTAAAACCACCACGCATTATTGCTGTTTTACCAGGTTGTAAGGGAGTCTTGGGCCAATCGGCCAATGTGCAATCGCAGGATGTTTTAACATCACGAATTTCTAATGGTTCATTCCCCGTGTTTGTATACGAAAACGAATACCACAACGTATCGCTACCCGATTCAACCACACCAAAATCGTGCGACATTTCTTTAAATTTCACATCTGCTTGAGCGTTTGCTAAATAAGCAAGCCCAAATAAGAATAGAAATATAAAATACCGTTTCAACATAATCAGTTATCGATTTAATTAGATAATAACAACTATTATGCCATAATTAACGAAAGAAGATTAAATTTAGTTTCCTGACTATCCATTAAAAAGATTCGTATCAGTATTAAATAAATTGAACACACAGAATGAGCACGTTAAACAAATCAAAACAAGTGGTGTGGGACGAATTTCTGCTTAAAAATCAGAATCAATCGTTTGAAGTGATTTTAACAGGCTTTAAAGAAATTTTTATAGAGGGGGATATTCCTCTTGTTTGGAACCCGAATATGTATCCAATCAAATCAAATTTAAGCCTGTGGATGGATGCATTACGCATGAGCTATCCTGAATTTTATACATGGTCAATTCAAAACAAAACACTTTTTTGGGAAGGCATCGTCAATAAAATCCCCTTGCAGATGCATCAACAATATTCTACACTAGTAGAGGAATCGAATAATCCCGATGAAACAAACTGGTTGAAAGATGCGCGATTTAATATTGTAGAAAGTTGTTTGCAAGCAGCTCCTACACAAACGGCAATTTATTTTCTATCCGAAAAATCACATTCAATTGATTCGATAAGCACGCAAGAACTGCGACAAAAAATAATTGCTTATGCCGCAGGCCTACATTCCAATAGCTTTCAGGCCAAAGACCGCATTATATGTTATATACCTTTTAGCATCGAAGCAATTACAATTTATTTGGCCTGTATCTATATAGGCATAGAACCCGTACTCGTCTCAGATAGTTTTTCAGCGGTAGAGTTAAAAAAACGCATCGATATTATTGATGCGAAAGCAATCATCACGACCGATTATTATTGGTACGCAGATAAAAAAATTCAGACGCTGAATAAAGTAATCGAAGCAAATCCCAAACGCATCCTTCTACATAGCAGTGAGTTTCAGGATGCATTTTCCATTCGATCGAACAGCCAAGATGTATTGCTCTCAGACTTACTATTGAATAACACAACAATCGATCCTTATTACCACAGCAGCAGCGATACTATTTCCATCTTATTTTCTTCAGGTACTACCAAAGAACCCAAGGCCATTCCTTGGCAAGCAACAACGCCTCTAAAGTGCGCCGCAGACGGCCTGCTCCTTCAAGATATACATGATGGCGATGTTGTTAGCTGGACAAGCGGTATGGGCTGGATGATGGCTCCTTGGCTCATCTTTGCTAGTTTGTTAAACAAGGCGAGTATTGCGATTTATAGTGGTGCTTATTCTAAAAAAGAATTTATCGATTTTACTATTGCCACAAAGGTTACAGTTTTAGGAACCATCCCATCTGTTGTAAAAAGTTGGCGTGCACAAAATTTTGACCGCATCCCCAATTGGAACATACGTGTATTCAGTTCAACCGGTGAGCCCTCGGACATGGAAGACGCCTTGTACCTTATGTACATGAATGCATTTAAAGCACCGATTATTGAATACTGTGGCGGCACTGAAATTGGTGGTGGCTATATTAGTAGTTCTATTGAACTGCCCAATGCACTTGCACACTTTAATACTGCGGCACTAGGAAGTCAGTTTATATTATTAGATGAACAAAAAAATATCATACGCACATCTGGCAATGGTGAAGTATATCTGATACCCCCTACCATTGGTTTGTCACAACAACTATTAAACAAAGATCATTTCGAAGAATACTATTCCAACACACCGACTATTCATCCGTTTAAAACGGTACGCAAACACGGCGATGGATTTCATGTACAAACAATCGATGGCGTAAGCTATTATAAGAGTATTGGTCGCACTGATGATTCAATGAATTTAGGTGGAATAAAAATCAGTTCGATTGAAATCGAAGCGGTCATTAACAAACATCCCAATGTGACAGAAAGCGCTGCCATTGCGATTCAAGATAAAAATGGAGGACCAGAAAAACTTGCTTTATTTATTCGTCTCAAATCGGATGTGGGTCAGTCAAGTTTACAGAATGAATTGCAAAAAATGATTCAAGTAGAACTCAATCCACTTTTTAAAATAGCCGCCATTCGCTTTAAAGACGTATTGCCGCGCACAGCGTCTAATAAATTAATGCGGAAAGAATTGCGGAAAGAATTTCAATCAGATGAATCTTAATACAATTCAAATTTGCTACAGAATTGCTCCAAAATAGCTACAGATTCAAGATATATATTTGTATTATAAAGTTTAACAATTCACATAAACATAAATACATACTACTATGAAAAAGTTAATTGTTTTGAGCACAATATTAATGAGTTTATTGGCGTTAAATGTATCGGCAGCAACAAGCACACCTGGTCATAAATATCACCCATCCAAATCTCATAAAGTACATCATCACCATGGACATTCAGACCCATCGTATCAAAATTAAAATGTTTAGTTTAGTTTAGTTTTAGTATAATTCCCGATTCAGTTTAAAGTAGAAAGGATAGCCTCGAAAGAGCTATCCTTTTTTTATGCGTTGCAAAAAATAAATTTTTAATTTAATGATAAAGGCGGCATGGTATACTGTGCGGTATTATGAAACGCCAATTTGTGAATGGAATAAACCATGTACGCAATCAATGGAAATGTCCCTAAGATCTCACCTACTTCTTTTTCACTACCAGCCACAATTGTTACCCAAAGTTTTGAACGATCAATCGTTAAACTATACGACGTAACAATGCCACTATGCATATATGTATCAATGAGTGCACGCTGAGATGGAATTAACGAAATAAATTCATCATCTGGCACCTCCGGAAAATCGATATCTACTAAATATTGGTCCATACGTTATATTACGTATTTAAAGCATTAGTAACTATGTTTTCGGCAAACTTTTGAAAAGAAAAAACAATTATCTCCTATTTAAAGGAATTGTTAACAAAAAGGGAGGTTTAATAAACCTCCCTTTTCAATCTATTTATTTTTCTTCTTTTCTTCCTTTTCTTTCCTTTTCACTGCACCACGAAGCAAGAAACTCCCCTTCATCAATTCTAAATCTTCGTCTAGCTTTTTGGTGCTGGTTTCTAAGTTTTCCATCGTTGCTTTTAAATGTGCGCCTGATACTTTATCATACAACATCACACCAATTGCAGTACTTGTATCATGAGAAGCTGCTTTGAATTCAGAAATCATTACACCAGCTGAATCAACTGCTTGCTGCAGCCCTTCGATTGTTGCGGCCATGTTTTTAAAGACCGTAGTATCGGTCATCAAATCATTCATCAAGGTTCCTTCTTTATTCAATTGAGATGTGTAAGTCGCAATGGATGTCATTAATGCTTGTGCACGTTGAGATGCCACCTGTAAGGACTTCGTAGTTGCATTGATGTTGTCAAAAATAGATTGATCGGTCATCAATTTACCCAATGTACCTTCACCATTTGCAAGTCTCTTACTGATTACTTTAAAATCCGTTGTAATGGCTAAAATATTTTTATTGTTTTCTTGCAAAGTATTCATCATGTCATCGGTCGTCAACATTTTTTCAACCTTCAAGGTATCGCCGTCAACAATTTCGCCTGCGTTTAGAGATCCACCATAAATAATTAGAATTTTATTCCCAATTAAACCATCCGAGCCAATTTTAACCATTGCATCTTTGCGAATATATTTTTGAGATGCTTCATCGATATTCATTTCGATTTTCACTTCTGATTTCCCATAAAAACTTAACGATTTAACCGTACCAATTTTAACTCCTGAAAACCAGATATTGCTACCAGGTAGCAATCCGTTCACATCTTCAAATACAGCTGTAACTTTCATCTTTTTAGTAAAAGTGGTATGTAAATTACCAACCGTTAATATACCAGCTAATAATATTAGTATGCCTACAAGAACGAACATGCCAACTATGACTGCACGTTTATTTGGTGAATCTTTCATTATTTATTTTATAAAATTGTAATTGTAAAAACTTTGTATACGCTCATCTTGGTCTGCAAACACTTCATCAAAAGTACCTGTTTTCACAAATGTACCATCTAATAGCATTGCAACCCGATCACATGTTTCTTTAGCACATGTTAAATCATGTGTAATGATAATAGAAGATGTGTTATATTTTTCCTGCACTTCGTTTATTAATTCATTTATTTCAAAACATGTTATTGGATCCAATCCAGATGTTGGTTCATCATACAACATGATTTGAGGTTTCAGTATTAATGTACGCGCAATACCTATTCGTTTACGTTGCCCACCAGACAAATCGGATGGCATTTGATTCATTTTGTCAATTAAACCTACCGCCTCCAAAACTTCTTCTACTGAATCTTTTATTTCTCCTTTACTTAAATTTTTAAAATTCATCGTTAACGGAAATTCGAGATTTTGTCGCACATCCATACTGTCATACAAAGCGCTGCTCTGAAAAGCAAATCCAATGTGCAATCGAAGTGCATCTAATTCTTTTTGATTTAACTTATCAACTTCTTTTCCTAATACCTGTACAATTCCAGCATCTGGTTTCAATAAACCTACAAGAATTTTAATCAATACAGATTTACCTGTTCCTGATTTTCCCAGTACAACAACGTTTTCTCCTTTATGGACATCCAGATCAATTCCTTTTAATACATGCAAGTCTCCAAAAGATTTATACAATCCTTTTATGGAAATAGCCATTTCATTGTAGTCGATTTTATGTGCTATCTTATCCATTTTTAGAAAAGTCTAATCCAATTACTTACCTGTACAATTACAATCTCTTCAACAAAAATAAGGAACATGGCTGTCACAACAGCTTGGTTGGCAGCCTTCCCCACACCTCGAGTACCTTGAGTTGCATTAAATCCTTTATAACAACCAACAATACCGATTGTAAATCCAAATACCAACGCCTTTGTAACAGAGGAGAAAATGTCGATGAAGTTTATATCACTAAATCCACTTTGAAAGAAATTAGCAAAACTCGTTGTTTCATTTGAATGCACATTTACAAAAGCTCCTAACAAGCCTACAAAACTGCAATAAAAGGATAGCACAGGAACCATCAACGTTGTTGCAATAACTCTGGTAACTGTTAAATATTTAAACGGATTTATTGCCGAAACTTCCATCGCATCAATTTGCTCTGTAACTTTCATTGACCCTAATTCTGCACCTATGCTAGAACCTACTTTACCCGCACAAATGAGTGCTGTCACCAAAGGTCCTAGGGCGCGAACCAATGCAATGGAAATTAAAGAAGGCAGCCACGATGTAGCACCAAATACTTCAAGCGATGGTCTTGATTGTTTTGTAAACACTAAGCCCGTCACAAATCCTGTAAGTGTTATCAAAGGCAAAGACTTTATTCCAACTTCATAGCATTGATCCATTATCTGCCGAAAATGAAACGGCGGCTTGAATACTTGTTTAAAAAATAATGCAACAAATGCAAAAGCATCATATACTCCTTTAAAGGTATCATCAACACCTTTTGAAAATACATGTGGCCTATTTTTTTTAGTCATCTAAGATTTGGTGTAATTATGTAATTTCTAATTTTAATTAATTTAGCACAATTAGGCACGGGTAACAAGTTATATGCAATTATTTTCAAATAAGCGATGTTTTACATAGTATAAACTTTTTAGAAGGAGTTACATAATGACATGATAAAATTATACAATTACACTATTTTTCCATTCGTTCACAAGCTATCTAAATTGACGGTTGAAATACAAAAGTGTAGGGGTACGAACAAAATAAACAACATCGTTTTTATGCGAACAGCATTTTTATTGAAAAATAAAAAATTCAAGGAGTCGATTTGCAAAAATCGGATTAAAATTAAATAACTGCAATTACACATTTGGTACATAAGCATAAAATCCGCTTAAAAAATAAAATCGATAATTGATTTTATTTTTTAAGCGGATTTTACTATTGAAGAACCCTATCTATTTAGATTTACTCTATCTTAACAATTTTAATTGTTTTTGTTTTTTCTCCATCAATAACTTGAACAATATACATTGCAGAAGGCAAATCTTCACCTATAGGTGTGCTATCATTATTAGGCACGTTTGCATTTTCGAATACAATTTTACCATTCATATCCAATAGAGTCACCTTAACATAATTATAAGTAGCTCCACTAACAGTTATAATTGTATTCTTAGAAAAAGGATTCGGACTTAAATCAACTTTTAAGCTTCCCATTCCACTTGACATATCAACACGCAAGCCAGTACTTATAACTACTTCTACGGGTTCAATAGCATAACAACCTGTTGATTGAACTGTGCCTTTGATATAATAAGTACCAGAAACATCAATCGCATTCGGATTTAACAATTCACTTGTTGTTGTCATATCATTAAAATACGTATACATCAACCCTAGTGTTGAACCTGCAGTTACCGAAGGCAAAGCTATATCAACAACATTCGGACTTACTGTTGCCAATGGATTTGTGATTACAAGGCTTGGCAACGCATTGATGGTTACAACCACAGGCACTACCTTCAGACATCCATCAATTGTTACACCTTTAATATAATATATTTCCGAAACAGAAACAGAGGCAGGATTTAACAATCCATTCGTTGTTGCTTCATCACTAAAATACGTAAACGCTAAACCTGTTGTTGATCCGAATGTTACAGAAGGCAAGGTTATATCAACCGTACCTGGCACACATAAAGCTGTAGGATTTGTAACAAGCAACATTGGCAATGGATTAATTGTTACATCTACAGGTGCTGTGCTAATACAACCAGCTGCAGTTGTTCCTTTGATATAATATATTTCAGAAACAGAAACAGCTGTAGGGTTTAACAATGCATTCGTTGTAGTTACATCACTAAAGTACGTAAATACCAAACCTGTTGTTGAACCTGATGTAACCGAAGGCAGCGTTATATCAACCGTAGCTGGTGTGCATACAGAAGAAGCATGTGCAGTGATCGTTGGTAAAGGATTAATTGTCACCTCCACGGGTTCTATCTTTACACAACCAGCGGCTGTTGTTGCTTTTATATAATATGTTTCAGAAACAGCAACAGTTGCAGGATTTAGCAATGCATACGTTGTTGCCGCATCACTAAAATACGTAAACACTAAGTCTGTTGTTGAACCTAATGTAACAGAAGGCAGCGTTATATCAACCGTGCTAGGTGCACATACAGCTGCAGGGTTTGTTACAACAATAACAGGTAGAGAATTAATTGTTACAACTACAGGTTCTATTTTAACACAACCATCTGCTGTTGTTCCTTTAATATAATACGTTCCCGAAACCGAAACGTCTGTAGGATTTAGCAATGCATTCGTTGTTGCTACATCCGTAAAATAGGTAAACACCAAACCTGTTGTTGAACCAGATGTAATAGAGGGCAACGTTAAATCAACTGTGCTAGGTGCACATACAGCTGCAGGGTTTGTTACAAGAATAATAGGTAACGGATTAATTGTTACCACAACTTCATCTGTTGATACACATCCAGTCGCTACATCTGTTGCACTTAATGTATACAATGCACTTGTTTGCGTTCCGCGTGGTGCAACCAAAGGCGCTGCAATATGTGCATCATCTAAATCCAATATTGGCATCCAACTGTAGGTAGCACCGGTTATTGCAGGTGCTCCTATCTGTACAGATTCTGTGAAGCAAACTTGCTTATCCCAGCCTGCATTTGCTGTCACTACTATATTTTCAATTGTTATATTATTTGATTCTAGAGGAAGTGCTTCCGCACACCATGCAGTTGCAAGTTTGCTTTGAACAAAATCATTCTCCTGTAAATTAGCAACGACATAGTTCGCAGTCGTTTCATTTACTAAACTACCATTCAAATACCATTCATATTGACTCGGCGAACCTAACCCATCATACGCAGCAACAAACGCACGCTCACAATTCGACCCAGTCCATTCTGTTGAGATCGACAAGGTAGGACGTGGCGAGACAACAGCTGTTGAGGCCAAGCGCGTTTGACAATTATTTATGGGATCTGTAATGATAACCTGATAGGTTGCAATCAATGGTTTTAATGGATCGATCAAATTTAATGCAGGTGTATTAAATGTAGCCGCATTGCCATTTGCTTGATTCGTTATAACACCTGCAGTAGTTTTTTGCCACACATATGTTAAACCCGCTGGTGCATTTACGATATTAAATTGAGCCGTACTTCCAGGACAAACAACCAAATAATTGTTTTCAATTTCGGCCAGAGCCGTGTTACACGGCAGGTTCAAGTCTGTTGTGCTTTGGCAAATACCAACAGGTATCAGAGAAAAATCATCTATAGAAAGATCTCTCCCAATAGAACCTCCACCTTTCATAAACAATTCCAATCGTACCGTTTGAATTTCTGAAGGATCTGTACAATTATAAATGTACAATGGAAGCGCTTGCGTATACGAACTAAATTCGATCCAAGGAGTTTGTCCATTATTGAAAATTGCTTGCTTAACAGATTGTTGAGAAGCTACTCTACCATTACCATCCAAGTAAGTAATATGTAAAGACAGTTCTGGAATTTCTTGTACAGGATATTGTGTAAGCAAATCAATATTCCGCACCATAAATCGACACAAATAATTTGCGCCATGTGTTACAGGAACGGTCTTTCCCCAAATTAATTGAGCATTCGCTTTTGAATCACCATCAATCAATAATGAACCCGTACCTGAATGATTTGTATTTGAATGAATCCATGAAGATGGCGTATTCGGGCTCCAATTAGAAGCTTCTAGATTAGCACCATTAATCATAAACTTCCCAATCGTATAATCCAACGGCAACGAACCAATATATCCTGTTCTGTCTAATGGTTCAAAATCCGTTTCAAATCCAAGACCCGATTGGGTCGCCGTAATCCCTTCAAAACCGCCGTCTTGAATAGATAATTGTTCATCGGATTGAACCGTTGTAATTAAATTTTCTTGTATACCCCAACATCTATTGTTAAGACTACAACCGGTTGCTGTTTCATCCACCGTGTACACACCCGCCTGAAGCGCATCTACATTATCTACGCCGTCTGCTAAAGGTGTTCCATCTAAATACCAATTATATTTATCGGGCGTAACATCAAAGTTGGATACGGCTGTCAATTTAATTTGACCACCATCCACACAGACTCTTCTTATATGTACATAAGGTCTTATAATCGTAATTTGATTGGAGACCGTAGTACACGAAGTTTCTACATCTGTAGCAGTTATATAATAGTCCTCATATGCACCATGTGGTACTATAATATCATCGGTAGTTGTTTGTCCGCTGGTCCAAACTACATCTGTCGCAAAAGCATCATTTATCGTTTTATTTGTAACACTGAAGACCGCTGTATTGCCATCACATAAAAACAATATTGAAGCATCTCCAGAAGGTTTATCTGAAGTGATATGAAACGCTTGCGGTGCCCTTAAAACTTCAATCGGGCATTTTTGTGGAACAATTGCATTGGTACGCAAGGTGCACGTTGGTGTTACTGCGGCCGCGTAATAATAGCCAGAAACAAATATTCCCTTATCCATTAAGATATCTGCTTGCAAATCGGCTGGATCGTTACTGTCAGTAACATTTGGATCATACCACTGTGCGGTATACGTACCAACGACACCACCAAAATTATTGACTTGGATATTTGGTAATTCGCCTGGGCATATTGGTGCAGGGCAATTAACATCCATTCGATTTACCACACTTGCCGATGCCGTATACGTACCGCATGCGTTTGTTACCTCAACCGTATATACACCTATTTCATTTACGACTACAGTCTCTGTAGTCGATAACAAAACAAGGCCCTCAGGATTACGCCATCTATAAGACAACCCCGATGGAGAAGCTACAAGGGTAACAGAACCACCAGTACCACAAAGAAAACTTGCATAACCAGTACTCGTTGTAATAGAAGGATTCAGCCCACTACCAAACACTACACTCTTAGATACAATGGGGTCATTTAGTGTATTGATACAAGCTGGTATTATTGCACCAGCTCCATCAACACCGCACGAAGGCACATATCCTCTTTTTGTTGTTACATCCACTACGTACGTATTGCATGAAGTTATTCCTGGTGAAATCAGTGATGTAACAATACCATTGGTAGTACCTGCAGGAATTGGAATAACTTCTGAATACAATGATGTTGCACCATCGCGCACCTGTACTAAAATGGTATTATTAAATTTAGTAACACCTGCACCTGCTCCGGCTACTGTATATTGAACGGCCAATTGATTTTGGCTATACACAGTTACTCCAGTTGTTGAAAGCGCAATGTTATCTGCAATCATAGTTGCAGGATTTCTTTTAATCTGCAATGGATTGTTAATCGAAAAATTGATTTGGGCAGTAGGTGTACAGAACGTTTTACTACTTACGATTGTTGTTAACGTTTGATTTGGAATATTGCACGATGTAGTAGTTATGATAAAATCAATCCTTGCCTCACCTTTTAACAATGACGACGTGGTGGTTGTTATGTGAAATAAGTTTGGCTTGGCAGGATTTACATCTCTTTCAACATGAATCTGATCGCCCGTTGGACGATCCTTTGGCATAATTGTAATTCCACTTGACAAGCCAGAAAATTCTATTTGATATTCATTAAAGCCAGTTTCTTTACATGAACTTAATGTAATTGTATATATATTTTCTACATCACAAGGTGCGATTTCCATTGCATCATTATTTCCAACAGGAGTACCATTAATCGATGTATTCACTGTTAAACCAACTGAAGCTACAGTGACTGTATAATCAAGTGGCTTAAATGTTGGGGTAATAACCGGGTCTATAGGATCGGGTACAAGTGGATCGTATTGCCCACAGGTACTTTTATTATGTAAATCATCGAAAGTGGGATAACCATTGCAATTCCAACCATACCCTATATGCAAATTTTTAATTCCAACAAGACAGGTATTAGGCAATTCATTTGTTGTTCCACAGCCAACGTTTTGATTACAATTTGCAGGACAGGAATTTTCAAAAACTAATACGTACTGATAAATCCCTGGTAATAAGTAGGGGATTCTTGAAGGCGCTCGTTTACCTGCGCTTTGGTAATCGATACCAACCATTATACCATCTGTTGTTAAATTTCCCCTAATAATTTCTGGGTAGAATACTGGAGTCGTTACGGTGTTATCTATTCTATATACTCCAACTAAAGTCAAACCTTTCGTTAAAGCATCTCCATAAATTTGTAAGTAAGGAAAGTCGGCTTGACCTATTTGATAAGTATTAAATTTATTGTTAGCTATTTCAATTGGTATTTGAATTTGATTCGTTGTAATTGGCGGAAGTGTAAGGAGTCCTAAATTTCGTATTTGTAAATTAGCAATAGGTTTTGTCAATACGACTTGACCTCCATTACTAGAAACATCAATACTTGCCGTTGGCCTTAAGTCAGCATGAGGATTTGCTTGAAAAGTCCTGAATTGAGGATTTACATTATTATCCACTGCAACAAATGAGGGCATATTTGACTGATTGGGATATAACATCGGAATGTTACTCCAAACATCATTCGTTGCGTTCCAAAATTTATATTCAGGTATTGCACTGCATTGCACCGAAGCGTCTTTAACAAAATTAACTTTAAATTCAACTAAAAACGTTTCATCCCCTCTAGAAATGTTTTGAACAATACCATCAGGAAATATGTTGTTAAATGTTGAACCTTGGGCAAGTGGAGCAATAACACGTATTGGATTATTCATTTGTTCAAATTGTGCTGACATAGCACACAGTGTAGGATACAATGCATTGTTTGCACTGTTTGTGTTTGGCACATGCACCGTTTTGATCTTATCCTCGTCCGTTATTATAAATGCTTCTGTATACTCTCGATTATTATACAGAAACTTATTAGTAATATTTATACTTACAGGTTTATATCCTAAAGGAATTAATATTTCTGTTTTTAAATCCGAATGTAAGAACATTCTAAATTCTTCTTGAAAATAATCAACATCTCTTTTAGCATCAAAAATACCACTCATCGTAACTGATACACTCTTATTGCAAGTTGCGTCAGAGGCTCCATAACTTGAAATTTGCTTATAAGGTATATATTTAAATCTATTTGAAAATCCTGAACATTTCCACAATGTTTTATCGTTATATGTTGCTACCGTTGCAAGATTCGTAAAGTTTACCGTAGAGTTATCTGCGGGGTTTACCAAATTCATATTTGTAAAATCATTGCAATTGTCGCAAGGTGTATAATGTGGTGTATAAGATACTTCAACGGGCTTAACATCATAACCTAAATCCCCTATCACATAGGTTAATTCAAAGTTGATTCCATCGCGGGCTCCTGTTCCAAAACTTTTAGGAATGTTCACATCCGTTGGATCGTCAAAAAAATCTTTAATTTTTGCACGCACTAAGAAGGAATTATTTCCAGGATAAAAAAGGTGATCCACTAAGCCATTCCCTACTGAATAAATCCGTTCCATTCCCTTGTATGTCATTCGTACAGATTTAATTTCAATATTTTTAGGAATTATTTTAGGAATTATAGCAGCTGGATTTTCGACATAGTCTTTGGTTATGGCGCCATCAAATTGCCCCAGCACCATAAAATTATCTAAATTAAAATTTGGATTGTTTACAGCTTCTGCATCCAATGTTCCTTTAGAAATTCCTTTTACTCCATCTTCCCCATCTGACATGTAACACGTAAATGTTGCTGTCATTTCATCGCCCATAGCAGCTATTTTAAGCGTTGGGTGTGCCGCAGGCAGTGTTGTATTTGGTACATCCGGACGGCGATCGCCATCTGCATCGACAAGCCCTCTGCTATTTACAGAACGGACCAAAGCAGAGCTTTCAATATTAGCACCCGGAATTAAGCAACCAGGACAATTTACAATTACACTATTTTCAAAAGTTGTAATAGGTTCCATGGTTGTATATCCCGGTGCACAGGTAGTATTTGAAAGTGGCCCCGATACCCCATCACAGCGATCCATGTACATAATGACTTGATAAGAAGGCTTACCGTTAATCGAACAATATGCTCTCAAATCTAGATCTAAAACTGACTGATTTAATAGATTAAATAAGTTGTTTTGAGGCGTGCTATTTTGAATACTACCTCTATTGGCTGCAAAAAAAGTTAGCAAATCATCAACCGTAAATTCTATTTCATATAACTGATTTGCATATAGACCATCGTTACTAAAATATAATTCTTGTTTCAAAGGTCCCGTCATACTTGCGGGTGTTTGGCCCGTCTCTTGTACTTGGGTATCACTCGTAACAAGTCGTATGCTTCTAGGAGAAATATTCAATTGAGTCCCTAATTTTGTAGGTCGTAAACGCACATAATAATCAGGATTCTGAATTATGTTACCGAGATTACAGGGGTCGCCTGCAGCATTGCCAGCACAGGTTGAACCTACACATCCCGAAAGTGCGTTTTGCACATACAATTGGTTATCGGTAACATTGTTATAGCCAGCTTGCGCAATCCATCCGGAAGCTCTAGGCACCTTAAGTGCTTTATCCAAATCCAAACCATTTTGTACATAGACCCTAAATACTACACGCCCCTGTCTGCTAACATATCCGCCTGGCGTAACCAGTTGACTACCTTCAATCTTTGCAGATATTCTTTCAACAAGACCATCGCTTGTTGATCTACAACGATCGGCGTCGCCTTCCGTAACGGGGTTACTTGGATTTGGTATAAAAGTAAAAGCAGCTCTCGATACAGAAGGTGTTACAGAAGCAATCTTTTCCGTCTTGCATAGGGTTTCATACGAAACACTAACATTACTGCTATATATACCATTAAACTGTGTCATTTTTTGGTCATCAAAACAACAATTGACTTCTCTCCAATGCAGTATAACAACATCATTCGGCTTTATATCAATAGGTATAAACGGATCATTTATATGATCTATACCAGCTCGCTTATATCGATCGATGGCTAAACCTTTAATTACTTTTGAATCAAAACCACCAATACAATCAGCCGAATACAAATAATCTGTTGGTAGTACGGGACTAATCTGAACTTTAGTGATGTAATCTTCTAAAGAAAAAATACCATTTATTTTTGCTGTAGCACGTCTTTCCCTAAATAGGACATAGCCTGTTTGCTGCCAGTCTTGAAGTTGATCATTGGTTAAAAAGGAAGGATTCGTTGTTGTTTTAGAATACAATGCATTGTAGTCTATCGTATACGTATCCATGTCAATAACATATTTATCACCATTAACGGTTATGAAAATATTTTCATTGTCATTGTCCACATTCGGCACATATGGAATATTAAAAGGCGAAAGATAATCCGCATTTCCGTCCAATCGGATCATTACATTTTTTGCCACATCAGTCGTAAATGTTGTAGAAGGTAAATTAGAAATCTTATATTCTCTCATTACCCCTCTATCTCCCACCACTCTAGCATCGCCAAAACAAAAGTGATTTGGACCAACAACATCTGCACACCTGATATTTGGTTTAAATTCTCTGTATTGGATGAAAGTCGTTGTACTTACGCTTGCACATAAATCATATGCGGCATTTCCCCATTTGATTGTAGGTGCAGAATTGTTAACCGTTGCACCTGTACTTAGCAAACAACCATTCACCTGTACAACTTCTTCAATTTTTATTTTTTCATCAATGGCAAGACTAACCGATACATCAATCGGGTCCTTTATAAGGAAATCATTATTATTATCACCAATTTTTAAATTGTCTTCTGTGTTGTCAACTTCTTTAATTAAAACACAATTAACTCCATCTTTATCACATTTATAAAAATTGACTTGTCGTATATCATACGCAGACCCTACCTGAGATTCTTTAAATGAAATATTTCCATCAAACGACACGGATGAATTATTTACCAAGACATAACTAAATGTTGCTATTTTTTCATTGTTAGGTAACACTTGTCGGGTGCTTTCTAAATCAAGATAATTTAAAAAAGCACCTTTGCGAATACTAATACTTGGTAAGTATGCAGTGGCATTATTCGAAGTTTGAACCATCTTAAATGGATCCGATTGTGTTTTGTCGTTGAACTCGGTTACTGAAAATGGAAAACACTGACCCGCCCACACATCCATGTCAATATTGAGACTTGTTGCCGAATTTGCGACAACTTGAATTGTCAATTTATTGGGGGTTGATTCTGAAGTGAGGATCGAATAATTTGGATTACTCGCAATTTGGTTTTGAATGTACAAACCATCTACGCCTGTAAACACATACTTTTCAATAGATATGCCTGCAAGGTTTGTAATTTTCAAGCGCACTTTAACGGTGCTAGCCTGTCCTCTTGTAATTACAGGATTTGTTATAACAGTACCATTGCCATCGATGTATTGTATAGCTAATGTGTTTGCAGCTAATAAACTTGTTGCTGCTGATGCTAATAGAAAGAGAACTAAAAACAGTTTTTTCATTGTATTTAAAAATTAAAATATGGTCGAAAGTAATTAAATATATCCAAAAAAAAACGATTGGATGTGTTATATTCTAACAACACAACTGTTAGTATAACTAAAACATGTTTGATTTAAATAAATAAAAGACGTGATTCATTTATTAGAATCTTTCTAATAAAAATAGCGTGCAAGAAACAATTTGCTTTAGGAAGAAGTACAACGAACCTGCGCTGCAAAAAATGAAAGGGTATTTTGGTAGCCTGTACGGGAATCGAACCCGTGTTTCGTCCGTGAAAGGGACGCGTCCTAACCCCTAGACGAACAGGCCTTTTAATGAATAAATTCAACATCTAAAAAAACACGTCTTACAAAACTGTCTTTTCAGATAAGAAAGAAAAAAGCCCACTGAATCAGTGAGCTTTACATTCTTGCTATTTTTGGTAGCCTGTACGGGAATCGAACCCGTGTTTCGTCCGTGAAAGGGACGCGTCCTAACCCCTAGACGAACAGGCCTTTTTCTAAAAGGTTTGCAAAACTATGAAAGTTTTCGATAAATGCAAAACATGTCGCCGTATTTTTAAATAAAATAAATTAAAAGTGCGCCTATTTGATTTTGGAAGGAGGTTATAGTATCTTTGGTGCTTGTTCTGTATGCTGAATACAGAATTGTGTTAATGTTAGAAGTTTTAATCTAGAATAATTTATGTCAAAAATTAAAGTAGGTATTAACGGCTTTGGCCGTATTGGTCGTTTGGTTTTCCGTGCTGCGGTTAAAAACCCTAACATTGAAATAGTTGGGATCAATGATTTGATTGAAGTTGATTACATGGCTTACATGTTACAATATGATTCAACTCATGGTCGTTTCGATGGAACGATTGAAGTGAAGGATGGTAAATTGGTTGTTAATGGCAACGCAATTCGTGTGACGGCAGAAAGAGATCCTGCGAACTTGAAATGGAATGAAATTAATGCTGAATATGTAGTAGAATCTACTGGTCTTTTCTTGACTATGGATACTGCAGATAAACACATTGCTGCTGGTGCTAAAAGAGTTATATGTCGGCTCCGGCAAAAGACGATACGCCTACATTTGTAATGGGTGTTAACAACAAGTCGTATACAAAAGATATGACAATTGTTTCTAACGCTTCTTGTACTACAAACTGTTTAGCGCCAATCGCTAAAGTATTGAACGACAACTTCGGTATCTTAGAAGGTTTAATGACAACTGTACACGCTGTTACTGCAACGCAAAAAACAGTTGATGGTCCGTCTGCGAAAGACTGGAGAGGTGGCCGCGGTGCTTACCAAAACATCATCCCTTCTTCTACAGGTGCTGCAAAGGCGGTAGGATTGGTTATCCCTGAATTGAAAGGTAAATTAACTGGTATGTCTTTCCGTGTTCCTACGGCTGACGTTTCTGTTGTTGATTTAACTTGTCGTTTGGTTAAACCTGCATCTTTTGATACAATTAAAGCTGCAATGAAAAAAGCTGCTGAAGGTGATATGAAAGGCGTTCTTGGTTACACAGAAGACGAAGTAGTTTCTACAGACTTCTTAGGTGATGCACGTACTTCTATCTTTGACGCTAAAGCAGGTATCTCATTGAACGATAACTTCGTTAAGGTTGTATCTTGGTATGACAACGAGTGGGGTTATTCAAACAAATTGGTTGATTTGATTTGCCACATGGATACAGTTAAGTAATTAACTGTAATTATTTATAATGAAAAGTCTCCTGCATATTGCGGGAGACTTTTTTTATGCCTTTGCTATCAGACCAAAAAAAGCCCGTAACAAAATTGATTGCTACGGGCCTTTAAATTTTCCATTGTCCTTATAATTCATAGAATGGAATATCCGGAATATCGTCAAAATCCTTCACTTCCGTTTCTCTAACACTGCTACGAACTTCTTTATCCAACGTTTTCTTTTGACGAACATGATGACGAAAATGCATTTCCATTAGTCGAAACCACTCCTCTGCCGTCAAATAACCAAACGTTGGGTGCTTCACTTTTTTGGTAGGCTTTTTATAATCAATCTCTTTAGCAACCTTATATACAATTTTCAAAAAACGATAAAAATCATCTTTGATTTTTTCTGTGCTCAAGGGTTGTGTAGGCTCTATGTATGGCGCACTTTTATATTTCAAAGGCAAATAGCCGCCATACGCAAATACCACAAAGCCTTTAAACGTCTTGGGCTCTTTTACACTTTCTTCTTTGGATGCAATACATTTTTGAATCGCTTTCAAATGCACCTGTTGAGAATAGGTCAACAAGTGATCGTAGAGTTGACCAATCGTCCAACTCGAATTCGATACCTTTTTCTTAAATTGATTATTGCCATAATAATCTAACTCTTTCAACCAATATTTTGATAATGGCAATAATGCTTTATATGTATTTTCTGCACTCATTTCAACGTATCCATACCTAGGCTACAATATTAATTATAATTCTGGTCATTAACCGTAGCTGTTCATAAAATAACCGTAAACGCCTGTAAAAAAAGGGATGACATTTTATTGAAATGTCATCCCTTTATAGAAGTAATGTCGAAAATATAACTAAAATATATTCTAAAAATCGTAATACAAATATGTACCTTTTGCCATACAAAACAATAATTTATTGATATTATTTTGAAATAAAAAAATTAAATATAATGTAACATATTGCAATTCAAATAATTAATAAAAAATAAAAGTTTGCACAATTGGTGTAATATAATTAATTGAATAATTATCTATTTCCGATCTAGGTCTCTGATTGAAAATACCACATTGGGGAATAAAAGCGGATTATCTAAAATTTGAAGGTAATCAAGTGCAACTTGATGCGCAGGCATCAATTGATTGTTTGCAAACAAATCAACAAACCGATTTCGTGTCGAGAACCCATGTTCTGATACTTCGCGTATTTTAGCTTGCATGGGGTATCTACTACACCAGGCGCCACCGAATATACATGCGTAGTGGTTTCTTTTTGAATTTCTAATTCTCGAGCAACATGTCTAGAAAAATGATCCAAGGCCGCCTTCGATGCACCATACAAAGACCAGCCATCAATTACTTTTGTAGCTGCACCTGA
This sequence comes from Cytophaga sp., assembly GCA_043729555.1. Taxonomy (GTDB): domain Bacteria; phylum Bacteroidota; class Bacteroidia; order Cytophagales; family Cytophagaceae; genus Cytophaga. The sequence goes on along the minus strand of JAYTLG010000075.1, from coordinate 1,622 downwards.
AGAAATGGAAATCACAACTCGACTTGAACATCTTTCTGATGCTATTTTTAAAAATGCACTCATCAATTGTATCGATGCAATTAGGTTTACTTGCAATACCTGTTGAATGTTGGTTTCCGTAAAATCTGTTGCGTACAAAATAGGATCTACTACTCCCGCATTATTGATTAGATATATAGAATCAGCTGTTGTAAATTCTACGGTTGGAAACAGATCCATAACCTGATGTACTTGCGTAACGTCGCCCAAGTCGGCTGTGATATGTGTGTATCGTTTATCTTCTATGGTACATGTTCTCGAAATTCCAAATACATGTACATCATCGCGTTTGAGCAATGCTTCCGCAATCGCCTTCCCTAAACCTGTTGACGTACCTGTTATAAAATAATAATGCATATGTTAGGTGGGTTAATCTGAAATAAACTTCAGCTAAAATAACAAGGATTAGAATATGGAATACAAAAAAATGAACGCAAAATTTCAATCTTACAAACGCACTACTTTTTCTTCCACTCCGGAATGTTAACTCCTAAGGTAAAATAAGTCGTACCTCCCTTAATCGAATAATACGAACGGGTAAATCCAATATCAAATTTTTTCACACGCAACATAACCCCCCACGAAAAGCCTGCTGCTGCTGACTTGTCTTGCAAACGTAATTCTCTTCGCATTAAAAAATTATATCCCAAACGTGCGTGAAAGTTTTTAGTGAATAATACCTCCGTGCCGATTGCAAAATGTCTCAATAATTTATCTGTAAATGTGGTTTCGTTCGGTGTAACCGTTCCATCTAAATTTACAGTCACGTTAATGGATGGGTCGTTATATACAATATCAAATTTATATAAATGATGTGTTGTAAGTGAAAAGCGAACAGGCATGTGATCGGGCTTATACGAAGCACCTAATTGAATATCAAACGGTGTATTCACTGGTTGGCCTTTTACATAGTTATCAATATTGAAACCTACATTTTTAAATACCAAACCAACTGTCAACTGTTGCTTGGGGTGTTTATACAAAGTTCCAAAATCCAACAATACTGCAGAAGCGTTGTATGTTTCAATAGACGAATGCGCAAATTTCAAATTCGCGCCCATATAGAATGGACCAAAACCTCTTGCATAACCAAGCACTAGTGCGTATTCTTTCGGACTAAAGACGTTTCCTGTTGCGGTGCCAGATGCATCGTATTCTTCAATCTGCCCATAACTAAAATAATTTAAACCTGCACTGACAACACCTTTATTATTCTTCAATACTTTGGCCCCAAATAAGGTCGATTTCTTTATATCTGCATAAAAGGGTTGGTACGTAAAGCTTACTCTTTCGTCGATGGAATCGTTTAACAAGGCGGGGTTGGAATATCCCATTGCAACATCTTTGTCCATTATACTCACATTGTATGAACCAACGGCTGCTTGTCGTGCGGCCACAGGAACTTCTAAAAATGAATAGCCTGTACGTCCGCCCAATTGAGCAAAAGCGACAAAAGGCAGTATTGCAATAAGAGTAAGAAAAAAACGCATTTGAATCATATTTCCATTAAAACGTAAAACGGCAGTAGATGGTATCTACTGCCGTAATTTACTTGTTATTTTTCTTTCTTTTTTGATTCTTCT
>JAYTLG010000074.1:0-12284 GCA_043729555.1 Cytophaga sp. | reverse complement strand
TCATTTTTCTCATTAATAAATGTTAAATTCGTCCAACCTTTTGGGGTCACTACATTCAGCGGGATTTTTTTATGCCTTTAATTTATAGACAACAAAATTAATTTACCGTTACGAAATTAATTTTTGCCTTAAGTAAAACTCCAACTGCTCGTTGGTTTGTAATAACTTTTCTGTTAGTTCCTCTTTTTCCTTTTTCAAATGGTATACTTGGTATCCTTTTAAAATAGTTGATTTTAATTCATCTTCGTTCCACGGTTTTTGCAAATAACAAAATATTTGACCCAAGTTTACTGCATCTTTAAGTGCTTCAAAATCGGAATACCCTGTAAGTAAAATACGTGTTTGGTCAGGAAAGTCTTTAACCACTTGAGCCAATAGCTCTGTACCTGTTGTTCCTGGCATTCTTTGATCGGTTATTAAAACGTGAATCTTAACTTCCTTCAATACCTCTTTGGCTGCATCAGCAGAAATGGCTGTAAATACTGTAAAATAACGCCTAAACGATGCTTTAAATGCTTGAAGGTTATGATCTTCGTCGTCTACATACAGTACATTAATATTACCTTCTTGTTCTTCCATGAGAGAATTCATTCTAATACCAATTATTTAACTTAATTATTCAGTTAAACGCAGTCTCGCTAACTTTGGTTGATGAAAATAAATAAAATAATATGCAATTACTAATGACTATCTCTAATTTTTTACCGTATAAATTACATTACAGCCTAAAAAAGCTAGAAAAGAAATCTTCTTCATTGTTTTTTAATATGATAAATGAGCGAAATAAATGAAAAAATTGAACGCCTAAGTGTTCAACAAGATAAAACTAACAGCTTGTTTAAGCCACTATTTTATAGGCTAATTAACGCTATTGACTTAGAAGCATTCAATAGGTTATTAGATCAACCTTCATTAATCGTAAATGATAATCTTTTAGGACAACTTAAGGAATTGATGAAAATTCAAAATCCGACTCAAAAGCTCCACGAAGACGAATTAGAAGCACTTGCCTTCGCTCACTTCTCCCCTCTTCCGATCGAACAATACGGTGTATGGGTATTTTACCCATGGTCTAATCGTTTGGTACATATTTTAGATGCGAAAGAATTTATTGAAGTACGCACCAGTAGAAACATGTATAAAATCACTCCTGAAGAGCGTGAGATCCTGAGTCATAAAAAAATAGGTGTTATTGGTTTGTCTGTAGGTCAATCGGTATCGCTTACCATGGCCATGGAACGTATAGGAGGAGAGTTGCGACTCGCCGATTTCGATACGCTAGAATTAACCAATTTAAATCGCATACGGACAGGTGTACATAATTTAGGTTTACCGAAAGTCTATGCTGTGGCTCGAGAAATTGCAGAAATTGATCCTTTCTTGATCGTTCGCTGCTATCCAAATGGGTTGAAAGAAGAAAACATGGATGATTTTTTTACAGAAGGAGGCAAACTCGATTTATTGGTAGAAGAATCGGATGGCTTCGACATCAAAATACTCAGTCGCTATAAAGCAAAAGCATTAGGAATACCCGTTATCATGGAAGCCAGTGATCGCTGCATGGTGGATGTAGAGCGATTCGACCTTGAACCAGAAAGAAGCATCTTACACGGTCTCGTTGATCATTTGGATATAAATACGTTGAAGTCGCTCAAGACAACAGAAGACAAAATTCCTTATATGCTAGACATACTCGGTTTAGAAACATCCTCTCCTCGTTTGAAAGCTTCCATGTTAGAAATCGATCAAACCATAAATACCTGGCCACAACTGGCATCTGCTGTAACAATGGGCGGAGGAATCACAGCAGACGTAAGCAGAAGAATACTTTTGAATTCTTTCACAGAATCTGGAAGATATCATGTAGACATAGAAGAATTAATTGGCAATACAAAAATTGCATCTACTACGAAAGAAAAAACAAACCACTTAGAGGAGGGGATAACGTTAGATGAAATAAAATTGCTATTAAACAAAATAACATCTCCTCCTCTTTCAGAAATTACAAACATAGCTTTAGAGGAAGTGATTAAAGCAGCGTTAATAGCACCGTCTGCTGGCAACAACCAACCATGGAAATGGGTTTCCAAAAACAATGTGCTTTACCTCTTTCATGAAAAAGAAAAATATGCTTCTTGGGCAGATCACAAAAGCCTTATAAGCAACATATCCTTAGGGGCTTCAATAGAAAATGTGGTTTTAAAATCAAAAGAATTGGGATACGAAGCTTTTTGTGAATTAAAAGCTTTAAGCGACGAAGAGCGCCTTGTTGCCATCATTCATTTTACAACATCAACCGATCAGCACTCAAACAACGATAATGACTTAAGCAAGTATATAAACATTAGACACACCAACAGAAAAAGGGGGCGTAATCAATCTCCTTTTGACACTGCTCTTACACCGTTACTAGAAAAATCTATACAAACTATAAAAGGAGCTCGCTTCAGTGTTACAAGCGACTCTAGAGATATTGATAAGATCGCCAACATTGTCGCTACAAGTGAAAAAATACGTTTTTTACATCCACAAGCTCATCACGATTTCTTCGCCAAAGAAATAAAATGGCAAAAAGATACCAAAAAAAATATCGAGGAAGGTCTAGATGTTAAAACATTAGAATTAACTTTAAGTCAAGAGGTAGGCTTAAGCGTTGCTTCTGAGCCTCTTGTTGTTGAATTGCTAAATCAGTGGAATAAAGGAGATGCTTTTAAAAAAATATCACTCGATACTGTAAAACAATCTTCTGCAATTGGGATTATAACAATGCCTGAATTTGATGATATAAACTGGATTAACGGAGGTAGAGCAGTACAAAGACTATGGCTTATGACGAGTAAACTTAACATAGCTCTTCAACCTATTTCTGCGCCACTTTTTCTATATGCACAACTTAAATTTGGGGGAGAGGAAAATATCCCTCAAAAAAACAGACATGAACTAACTCAACTACATAACCAACTTAAATCAATATTTCCAGACCTGAATCATCACGAAGGGCTGTTCCTTTTTAGATTATCAGATGCAGATCTACCCTCTATTAGATCATTAAGAAGACCATTAAACGAAATGTACTTTAAAATACAATAAAAAAAATGAAATTAATATTCAATGCATTTAGAGCTATTGACAATATTCGCAAATGTGAATTTTTTAGAGACGGTCATGTAGCGGTATTAAAAGATTACGGCATTACAAACATTACAACTAACAATGATGAATGGATGCAGAATCCATTCATGTATTGCGTGGTAGCGGAATTAAACAATGAAATAGTTGGAGGTATTAGAATTCAAATTTCAGATAATCAGCATTTATTACCTGTCGAAGCCGCCATTAGTAAAATGGATAGTGGAATCCATCAAATTGTCGAAAAATATAGAGCTGATGGAGGTGTAGGGGAACTCTGCGCTTTATGGAATGCAAAAACAGTTGCAGGCATAGGCATAAGTGTATTATTAACTCGAGCAGGTATCTCTATCATTAACCAGTTAAACTTTAAAACCCTAATGGGAATTTGTGCCAATTACACATTAAAGATGTTCCAAAATGCAGGTTTTACAGAAGATAGAAGCTTAGGTAACAATGGTGAATTTCCTTACCCAAATGCTGAATACATTGCATGGGTGCTTGGTATAATGAATGCAGAAACACTTGACACCGCCAATCCATTCGACAAGGAACGAATGGAATCTCTGAGAACAAATCCCACACAAACCTTTATAGAAGAAGGGACTAAACAAAAAATAGAAATTCAATATAATTTACTTATTCAAAAATAGACTCCATGAAAACATACATTTTTATGCTTAATTGTTTTTTGTTTTTTTTAATTTTATTGACAGCGCATACTAGATCGTACTCTCAAGCTATATACTCTAACCCCTCATCAAGACTTGAACTAGGCGCTTACATGAACTTATTAGTAGATCATGAAAACAGTTTAAGTTTTGACCAGATAATAAAATCTACGACTTTCAAAAACAACACACACAACGTCGCTAATCCTGGCATTATACCAAATTCTACTGTTTGGATACGTTTATCTATTTTAAATGCATGCTCCAAAGAAGACCTTGTATTGCAACTAGATCAACCCACGATTGACGAAGTAGTGTTTTACCAATACGATACCTTGAGTCATCAATACAACACCATTAAAATGGGTGAATACCAATTTTTTGGAATACGCACATACCTTACTCCTGATTATTTATTTGATGTACATATTACTAAAGGTACAACTCAAACATTTTATTTAAAAGTTCGCTGTAAAGAAAATATGCAACTCCCTATTTCAATAGGAACCCCTACTGCTATTTTTAATTATAGCGTAATTAAAAATCTTATTTCAGGCATATACATAGGTATTATGCTTGTAATGATGTTATATAATTTATTTATATTTTTTTCGATACGAGATAAAAGTTATCTATACTATACTATATATTTATTTTTTCTATTACTAACACAAACCAATTTACAAGGTTATCCTTTTCAGTTTTTGTGGCCTAATATGCCATGGATAGCAATACACGGATCTTTTTTACTTCCAGCTTTGGTAGGACTTGCATCGATGACATTTTTTAAAGAGTTTTTAAGAATCAAAGAACGTACTCCGAAACTTTACTATATATATGTGTTTTTAGTTATACCTTATTGCATATCTATGCTTTTAAGTATCCTAGGATTGTACAGTATCGGCTATCAAATACTTGAAGTCACTGCAGCATTAGTCTCTATTTTCATGCTTATTGTGTCTGCTATAATATACAAACGAGGTAACCAGGAAGCGCGTTTCTTCCTTATAGGTTGGTCTGTTTTTCTATTAGGAGTATGTATTTATGTTTTAAAAGATTTCGATGTATTACCATACAATAACTTCACTCGATACACTATGCAATTTGGATCTGGAATCGAAGTCATTTTACTTTCTTTTGCACTTGCAGATAAAATCAACATTTTAAAAAGAGAAAAAGAAACATCACAGGCTGAAGTTCTCATTGCACTGCAAGAGAATGAAAAGCTCATCACCGAACAAAATATTGTTTTGGAACAAAAAGTAGAAGAGCGCACGTTAGAATTAAATACAACAAATAAATCTTTAAGCATTACGCTCAAAGATTTAAAAGATACACAATCACAACTTGTAGATGCAGAAAAAATGGCTTCTTTAGGACAGCTTACCGCAGGCATTGCTCATGAAATAAATAACCCTATAAACTTTGTAAGTGCTAACGTTAAACCACTTTCGCTTGACATCGATGACCTACTCGTATTGATTCAAAAATACGAATCGATAACAAGCAGCGAAGTTCTCGAAGAGAAACTAAAAGAAATTGAACAGTATAAAAAACAAATTGATTTCGAATATGTACAACAAGAAATCAAGAGCCTACTACAAGGTATAGGCGATGGAGCAAAACGCACGGCTGAAATTGTTAAAGGATTACGAAATTTTTCTCGCTTAGATGAAAGTGATATTAAAGAGGCGGATTTAAATGAAGGGATCGAATCTACTTTAATAATTTTACGCAGTGAAATGCCTACTAATATTCAAATTGTAAAAAAACTAGGAGCTATAACTCCTATTGAATGCTACCCAGGTAAATTAAACCAAGTATTCATGAATGCTATTAACAACAGCATTCATGCTATGAAAAAAAATAAAACAATTCCACAACACACGCTAACCATTTCAACATACATGTCCGAACAATCAGTTTGTGTAACGTTTGAAGACACGGGTATTGGCATGCCTAAAGAAGTGATAGCAAGAATATTCGAACCTTTCTTTACCACCAAAGATGTTGGCGAAGGAACAGGATTAGGAATGTCTATCGTTCATAAAATCATCGAAAGTCATGGAGGCCACATCGACATTGAAAGCGAAGTGGGCAAAGGAACAAAAATAATTTTTACTTTACCAAAGAAAATTACTATCTAGTAATACAATCTTTTTTTTGCATACCGCATGGAGCGCATACGAATTTTATATGTAGACGATGAAGAAAATAACTTAATAGCTTTTCGAGCATATTTCAGAAAAGACTATGAAGTGTATACAGCCATTAGTGCAGCAGAAGCATTTCGACTATTGGATAGTATAGAAATGCAAATTATCATTTCTGATCAACGCATGCCAGAAATGGCCGGCACTGATTTTCTGGAAAAAACTATTGCGATATACCCCGAAGCCATTCGCTTACTCATCACCGGGCAATCGGATATCGATACCGTAATCGAAGCCATCAACAGAGGTCAAATTACCAAATACATTCAGAAGCCTTGGGAATGGGAAACCTTTCGTATTATACTAGAACATTGCTCAGACTTATACCGGGGTCGTAAAGAATTAAAAAATAAGAATGAACTTCTGCAAAAAACAAACGATGAACTAAACCTTTTTATTTACAGTGCTTCCCACGATTTAAGGTCTCCTCTCATGTCTATACTTGGCATCGTTCAACTTGCTAAATTAGAAAATGAAGTAAAAATGGATGGGGAACATATTCAATTGATCGAAGATAATATTATAAAACTCGACCTGTATATAAAAAATGTAATCGATTATTATCGCAATTCCAGGTCGATGGAAATTAATGACAGCATCGATTTTACTACTATTATAGAAGAAACGGTTGACTCCCTAAAACATGGCAGTAAGGATGTTAACTTTGAAACAAACATTGTACAATCACACGAGTTTAAAGGCGACTCTTTTAGAATACGAATCGTGTTAGGAAACTTGATTTCCAATGCCATTAAATACCACAATCCTACAGCTCCTACAAACAAGATTCGAATTGAGGTGAATTCCGATCGCAAAAATGCAATTATAACGATTGCAGACAATGGCATCGGAATCCTACAAGAGCATTTAAAGAAAATATTTGATATGTTTTTCAGAACATACCATCCAAACAATACACAAGGGACTGGTATTGGTTTATTTATTGTAAAAGAAGCATTAGAAAAAATTGGAGGAACAATCGAAGTAGAATCAACACCCTTAGTAGGTACAACGTTTAAAATTATTTTACCCAATAAAATAGTATGATAGATAACAAACTATTCATCATGCTTATTGATGACAATACTACGGATCTATTTTTACATGAACGATTTATCAAACATATCGATATTGCCCATAAAGTCATTTCGTTTAATCATGCTAAACAAGCATTAGCGTATTTAATAGAACAGACCAGCGATTCTGTTTTTCCAGACTTAATTTTATTAGACATTCAAATGCCCGTCATGAATGGATTTGATTTTTTAAAAGAATACGAAGAAATTCAACATGAATCTAAATGTTCTGTTGTTATGGTTTCTTCTTCCTTAGATTATGGCGACATCAATAAAGCGAAAGCTAATCCTATGGTACTCGCATTATTAGAAAAGCCTTTAAACCTTCCTCTTTTTTTGGATACGCTTTCAGAGAATGGCGTTATTGATACGATAGAGAAAAAATAGAAATCTATCTTAAATTACAAAACAGATCTAATAAAAAAAGCGATTCGATAAGCAGTAATCCATACAACATTTACTTCTAGTGCTTTCATCAACAAAATATACAGATCAACAGCTTCTTTCACATTGTACTGTATTGCTTTTCGAATTTCATAATGAATACGTTTTAGCAAGGCGTCTTTCTCCGCTTGATTTCCTAATTCATTTAACCACATGATTTTCTCACACACCCGTGCGGTCGATACAAACATATTTTCATAGCCTTTCGATAAGAACTTTGTAGAATGAGAACGAGGCAACATGCGTTTTACAGCTACACAGACATCTAAATAAGCATATTCGTAAAATCGTGATGAACGAACCCAAAAGTCAAAATCTTCATAGGCCAATGACTCATCGTATCCTCCCAATTGATCGAGGACTTCTTTTCTCATCACCATCCCAACGGGTGAAATAAAATACGCACTCACAATCTCCTTGTATACTTGACCTTGAGGAACAGAATTCAAAGCCTCTCCTTGTGCATTGACAGCATAGTGTCTCTTTTGCATCAAACCCTGTTCATTGACTAAATCTACATTTGAAAAAACAACACCGACTTTTTCTGGTTGCGATTCAAAAAATGTAACCTGCTGTTCAATGCATGTTGAATACAAGTAATCATCGGCCGATAAATCGATGATGTATTTGCCTTCTGCAAATGCCAAGGCTTTATTAAACAAGGTACAATTACCAGTATTGTGCGCGTTGAAAACTTTCGTAATGTTAAGCTCAGGATTTTGAAGTGTAAATTTTTCAATCTCCTGCTGGCTAGTATCTGTACTTGCATCGTCGGCAACAATGATTTGTATAGCCTTATACGTTTGATTTTTTAAAGACATCAATGCTTCCCGCACATACAATGCATGATTATAGCTGATACAGATAACCGTAACCAATGGATCTTTCATTTATACTACAGACTTAAACCAACGGTAATAGACTTTAAAATCAAAGATGGAAGGCAGCACTTTCAATACCGATAATTGTTCAGCCTTGGTAAAGCGCCAAAAGAAATATACGGTCAAGGCTACATACGATAAGGATGCCGCGCATGCAGCCGCTACTACACCCCAATCGTCAATAAAGAATTGACAGATGACAACGGTAAACAATACGCCCCATAAAGAGGAATAGATTGCAGGTTTATACATCCCCCTCCCACCAAAGTAAGCACTCATAGACGTCGATACGCCCAACGCAAATATACCGATGGCCATCCACAAAATATACACCGATACCATTTCAAAGCCTTCTCCAAACATCCAGCGATACACAACAGATGGAATACAAATCAAGGCTAATACTGCAATGAAATTCAACGTGAAATTTAATTTAAATAAACGTACCGATATTTTTTTACGTTCACGTGCATCCTCGATGTTAGACAAGCGAGCAAATTGCACGGTCGCTAAACTTTGACCAATGATCCAAACTGACTCAGCAATAGATACAGCGATGGAGTATTTTCCTAATTCTCCAGGACCATTGCTAGGACTGTTCATCAGGTAATAATAACTAATACGATAATTGGCAAATTGTATGATGTTTGCCAACTGAGCCATCCAACCCAAAGCCACCAATTGCTTCAATACTTTTTGATCGAACGACACATCAAAGGGTTGATCTATTTTTAACAACAAATACAAACTCCATATCCAGACTAAGCCATTTGATATCAGAACTCCCCAATAAAAACTTTCTACACTGAGTACATGAAAGGGATAATAAAACAATAAAAACAAAGCGATTAAAAACACACTGTGTACTAAAGCAAGCCAATTGAAGGCAGCAATTTTTTCCTTACCCAACAATACCATCATGTTCGACGATTTCCAACTGTTGAATAAGGTAGCGAAAAAGAGAAAATAAAAATCTCCGACTGGAACTTGATTGTAATGTAAAAACACATAACAAAACACAATCGTAACGAGAACAGACCATGCATAAACAGGAATAAAGAATTTGAAAAAATTATACCGAGGTGTTAAATAGACTAATGAAGGTCCGCCTACAATACTGGTGAACAATAAAATCAACACCATGTTGGTTACAAAAAAACTAATCTCTCCCCTACCTACAGCACCCAATAGACGAGTGCTTAAGATAATGGTGGCAAAGTTGAGCAAAGCCAAACTAAACTTACTTGCAAAAGTACCTGAGATCGACTTTAACATGTCATGGCCTGGTTATAGATCGTAAAAAACTGTTGCCCTATCGATTCATTCGAAAACTTTGCTCGTGCTTCTTGAGCAATGACATGACTATCCCACTGTATTTTGTTGTCCATGATTAAATTTAAGGACTTTACCATCGCCTCTTGATCGGCTTTCGGAATCAGTATTCCATTTTTAAAATTTATAATTTCAACAATCCCCCCTACAGCCGTAGCAATAACAGGCACTCCACAACAAGAGGCTTCAGTAATGACACACGATAAAGTTTCAAAATTACTGAACAGCAATAAAGCATCTGATTTCTTTAACCGTTCTACCAAAACCGCTCCTTCCAACTTACCCAAGAAAAACACCGTACGATCTTTTATACCCAATCTTTCAGCCGTGCCATGCAGTAAAGCTTCGGCTGCGCCGTAACCGACTATATACACTACAAAATCGTTGCGCTGATGACTCAACGTTGCAATGGCTTCTAATAAGCCTGTTGTGTTTTTTGAAGCCTCATCAAATTCAGCGATGTAGATAAATTCTTTGACTTTATTTTCTTTGAAATCGATTCGCTCCGAAAACAATGTTGTATCCACACAATTATGTACTACTTCGTATCGCGCATTATTTAACGCGTATTTTTTTTGCATGCCATCAGCCAAACAAGACGATACAGTTATCACGGATTTAGCATGCTTCACCACGTACTTGGTAAGGGCGTGTACAAAAACAGAATTGAATGCCTTTGCATTTTCTTTGATAAATACCGATGAATGTTCGAGTAAAACATAAGGCACTTTATCTATTCGTTGAATAAACCGAGCTAAGACAGCGGTACGAATGAGTACATGTGCATGCATAAGCGATGGTTTACCGTGTTTTCGTTTTGCACGGTAATACATTTTCAATACCAGTAAAGCATATAATAAAAGCTTCATGACTTTATCGACAGCATCTATTCCTGTAATTTCTTTTTTATAATAACAACGGTACGTACAAATCCCCTCTTCTAACGTTTCATGTATTTCATATAAGCCTTTCACCTCATCCGATGCCATCGAATAGAGAACAATAGGGGTTGAAAACGGCAAAGTGCACATCACATGACGCTTCACAAATATCCCCAACATGTTATCATGTTTATTGGGGTACCATTTGGCAAGGTGAAATATGACGGGCTTCGTATTCATTTCTAATCTTATATTCCTTACTAATTACAACGCACAACTCAACACATACTTATACTCATCGACTGCTCCCAAATGAGATTTGAAATTATACAAGCCTCCGTTAAGTATGCCGCCCGATGTTGAAATGCCAAGGTCAACTATGCGCATATTTTTTTGTTGTGCATAGTCGTACAATGCTTCAATTAGCATCACCATCGGACTGTACTGGTGGTATGCTGCTTCGTCGGAAGGTAAATAATAATACAATACGTCTGGCAATACTTCAATCGCTACTGCAGAAGCAATGACATTATCTTGATCTTTAACAGAAAAAAAATGATAGCACTCAGGCCTTACTGTGTTTAGTTTTTTCAAACCCTCTAGGTCATTGGTAAGCGGATGACCTTTTAACGTTCTTGCTCTCACAATACGATCAAACCATTTTACGGCATCACATGTTGTCGAACACTCTAGCGTAAAACCTGCTTGGTGACATTTTTTCAAACGCCTTCGTTCCGATTCATGTAAGAACGAGCTGAAGGCATTGTTGGATATGTTAATATACTGGTTAATTTCTTCAAATTTCGTTTCAAAACCCTCCGCTAGCATAGCTTTCAGAAATACATCGTGTACTTCTTTTCCATAACAAGCGGGAAAATGTTTTATGACAAGACTCTTAACGCCTTTTAACTGAAGTTGTTCTTTTACCGCATGCACAAAAGATTGAGCGGCTTCAATAGTTAATGATTTATCACTGTAAAAAGAACCAAACGGTGCAGCAGGTAAACTCATGGCGCAATTACCTTCGATGACAAAAGAAACTGTCGACTGTATAATTTGACTTGCTGTTGAAATCAGTTGAAAAGAGCAAAGACTACTAAATTGTTTTTGCCTTATAAATTCAGGACTTAGAAAAAGAGGCACAGGAAATTTCAAGGCCTCAAGCGGGGCTTCGACTACAGTATACGTCGATGAATTACTGTTTAAAAGCACTGTATTCTCTGATATAATCTTCTTCCGAATATTCTTTCGAAGCAAAACATAAACAAGATCCGTTCTTTTCTAAAAAAAGTTTTCTCCAATACATGGGAGGAATTAGTAATCCCTCGTCGGAGTTTTTCAAATGATAGGAAAACGTTTCGCCTTCTGGGCCCTCTAATTCTACACGAACAGCACCTTTCATGGCAACAACAACTTGTATACTCGTTTTGTGAGCATGATTACCCCTTACCTCCAATTCGTTCAGCGCTCCTTCAACCCAATAAACCCTCTTAATAGGGAAAGGAATCTCTTTTTCCGATTCGCCAATAATCAATGAGCCCTTACCAGCGACCTCGATCTTCTTAAAAGATATAATTAAAGGTAATGTGAGTAATTCCAATTGTTAAGTTTTAGTTATGTTTGTCAAAATAAGCGAATAAATCGTAAAATCCCCATT
>JAYTLG010000073.1:0-6094 GCA_043729555.1 Cytophaga sp. | reverse complement strand
TGTAGCGGTAATGGTTGGCGTCATTGTAAACAACACGTTTGATATAAGCTACTCGTATGATTACATCACAAGTGATATAAACAAGTACACAGGTGGTTCGCATGAGATCGTGATTGGTTATCGCTTACGTCCACAAGGCAGAGTAATTTGTCCGTCGAATTTCTGGTAGAAAATTGCTTACGTGAAGCATAAAAACATAAAATTTCAAAACAAAAGCGCTTCGATTCCTTCGAGGCGTTTTTTGTTTTTAGGTTAATGATATAACCATAACCGATGCTTTCACACAAAGAGAAGTTGTCAGTAAGCAGAAAAAACGCAATGAAAGAACAACCGACTGAAAAGCTTTTTAAAGACATTACGGCCAACGATATTAAGCAGGAATGTAGCCTTGTATCTGATTTATCTGCCGCTGCAGAACATACTCCTTCGATTAAAATCGTAGCATTGTTGGTGGCAAGTATGATCGTTGAAAAAACACTTCGACATATTTTATATGCCGAATATAAAACCATCACTAAAATTAAATTTTCGGTATTAATCGACAAAGCATACCAAAAAGAATTGATAACTCTAGAAGAAGCAAATCAATTTCGTGTTTTGAAAAATTTTAGAAACGCCAGCGTACATCATGGTTTGATGAATATTCCTTTAGAAGAAAACACCATGCCTGTAAATAAAATTGTTCAACAAATACACGATTTGTTGAACAATTTTATTGCCAAGAAAGACTCCTCGAACGAGGTTTAGAATTAATGCGCTTCCAACCAATTCTCTCCAACACCCATCCCTACTTCCATCGGAACATCTAATGAAATTGCTTCTTTCATGAATTGTTCAACATGTTTTTTCAATAATTCGACTTCATCTTTGTGTGCATCGAACAACAATTCATCATGTACCTGAAGCACCATTCTAGATTTTAACTTTTCTTTTTTCATCCAAGCATGGATGCGAATCATCGCCACTTTAATCATATCAGCCGCACTTCCTTGTATAGGTGCGTTGATTGCATTGCGTTCAGCAAAGCCGCGCATGGTCATGTTACGCGAATTGATGTCGCGTAAAAAACGCCTTCTTCCTAAGATGGTTTCGACGTATTCAACCTCTCTCGCTGAATTTACACAACTATCCATAAATGTTTTCACCGCTGGAAATTCTGTAAAATAGGCGTCAATTATTTCTGCTGCTTCTTTGCGTGGAATCGATAAACGTTGGGACAGACCAAATGCGCTGATGCCATAGATAATACCAAAGTTTACCATCTTCGCTTTGCGTCGCATGTCAGATGTAACATCTTCCAGGGCTACTTTAAATACTTTGCTGGCTGTAGTGCTGTGAATGTCTACGCCATTTTTAAATGCATTGAGCATGCTTTCATCTTTACTGAATGCAGCCATGATGCGTAATTCTATTTGTGAATAATCGGCTGAAAAGATAACGTGATCTTTGTCGCGTGGCACAAAAGCACGACGTATTTCTTTTCCTCGATCAGTACGGATTGGAATGTTTTGTAAGTTTGGATTGGTAGAGCTCAATCGTCCTGTTGCAGCTACGGCTTGATTGAACGAAGTATGTACACGGCCGTCTTTGCCCAATAACAAAGGCAAGGCATCCACATAGGTCGATTTTAGTTTTTGAAATTCTCTATAATCTAAAATATTTCCCAAAATCGGGTGATCCGAATCTAACTTCGTTAATACATCTTCACCTGTTGCATATTGACCTGTTTTTGTTTTCTTTGCTTTCGGATCTAATTTCAATCTGTCAAATAAAATCTCACCCAATTGTTTTGGCGAAGAAACATTAAACTGCACACCTGCATGTTGGAATATTTCTTTTTCTACTTCTACAATTTCAGTTTGTAACAAATCTGAAAACTCGCGCAAGGCTTTGGTGTCAACGTTGATGCCCTCTAATTCCATTTCAGCAAGTACTTCGCTTAATGGCATTTCAACATCTGCAAATAGCGATAATAAGTTTTGGTCTTTTACCAGGGGACTAAAAAACTGATATAACTGAAAGGTAATATCAGCATCTTCTGCTGCATATTCGGTAACGGTTTCAATGGCTACATCACGCATAACACCTTGCTTAACGCCTTTTTTACCAATAAGCTGCTCAATAGCTACTGGTGTATAATTCAAATAAACTTCGGCTAGCGTATCCATGCCATGACGCATTTCAGGCTCTAATAGATAATGCGCAAGCATGGTATCAAACAAGGGTCCAACAATTTCAAAATTATATTTTTTCAATACAAGTAAATCGTATTTCAAATTTTGACCAATCTTGATGATGCCATCTTTTTTAAATGCAGGCTGCAATAGATCTAAAATTGCTTGCGTTTCTATTTGATCTTCTGGGCATGGAATATAGTATGCTTCGTGTGCGCGGAATGATATTGCAATGCCGACCAATTCAGCTTCTAAGGCATTTAAGGATGTTGTTTCCGTATCAAAACAAATGGACTCTTGCAACAGCAGTAAGTTTGTTAATCGGATAATCTCTTCTTTACTGTCTACGGTATAATAATCGTGTACAACCGTATGAATGTTGTTGCGAATAATTGTTTCCGTTGCTTCGCCGTCCTCATCTGCATCTTGCACTACTGTTTCAGTAGCGGCTTCCATTCCAAACAAGCCCATTTGTCCGGTTTGTGCAACAGGCGCAGCCTTCTTAACAGTTTTTGTTTCGCCCGTTTTCTTTTCAGGTTCCGGAGTTGATGTAGTGTTTGGCGTACTACCGAATAGTCGTTTTTTTAATGTTTTAAATTCAAGTTCATCAAACAATTGGTCGAGTGCTTCAATGTTATATTCTTTTACCAATAAGGCTTCTTCATCAAATGCAATTGGAACGTCGCAATAAATTGTTGCCAACTCTTTTGACAACAAACCTTGTGCTGAAAAGTTTATGACGTTTTCTTTTTGCTTGCCTTTTAGTTGTTCCGCATTTTTAATCAGTTCTTCAACCGAACCATATTCAGCAATTAATTTTTGCGCTGTTTTTTCACCTATGCCGGGTATACCAGGAATGTTATCAACCGCGTCACCTTGTAGTCCAAGTATGTCGCGCACTTGATCTACCTTTTCAATATTGAATTTGGCCAAGACCTTCGCGATATCATACACTTCAACATCGTTACCCATGAAAGCAGGTCTGTACAAAAATACATGTTCGTTTACCAACTGCATGTAATCTTTATCCATGGTCATCATGAATACATCAAAACCCAAAGGCGGCGCAATTTTTGAAAAGGTACCTACAATATCATCCGCTTCGTAACCCGGAGAACTTAACACCGGAATGTTCATTCCTTCCAAAAGGCGACAAATGTATGGAATGGCAACCGTAATATCTTCAGGCTGCTCTTGGCGATTGGCTTTGTATTCCGCAAAATTTTCGTGACGAAAGGTAGGGCCCTTTAAATCGAATGCTACACCAATATGTGTTGGCTTTTCTTTGACAAGAATTTCCAACAAACTATTTGTAAATCCAAAAACAGCACCTGTACTAATGCCCGTTGAAGTAACGCGAGGATTTTTACTAAAAGCAAAATGGGCACGATAAATAAGTGCCATGGCATCCAATAAAAATAATTTTTTCATGTAAGAGCTATTTATTAAAACGGTTGTTGCAGAATGTTAAATCATTGATTGCGCTTGAACAGGTTGTTTTTGTTAGCCAATCGATTTAAGATTTCAATTTAATCAATAATATGAAGACATAACAGATTTACATTTCCCCATTTAAAATTGAAAATGTCGATAACAACTTCTAATTATTTCATATTTTTAGAAGATTACTTAAGGATGTATAAATATGGCACTTATAAAAGCAGTTAGAGGGAAGGCTCCTGTATTTGGTGAAAATTGCTGGTTGGCTGAAAATGCCACGGTAGTTGGAGAAGTTGAAATGGGCGATTCGTGTAGCGTATGGTTTAATGCCGTAATTAGAGCCGATGTAAATTCAATTAAAATTGGCAATAAAGTTAACATTCAAGATGGGGCATGTATTCATTGTACGTTTGAAAAGCACGCCACTGTTATTGGCGACAATGTTTCGATTGGACACAATGCAATTGTACATGGCTGTACGGTAGAAGAAAATGTATTGATTGGCATGGGTGCAATTGTGATGGATCGATGTTATATCGAAAAAAATTCGCTTATCGCAGCAGGTGCGGTTTTGTTGGAGGGTACTCGTGTTGAAAGCGGCACTATCTATGGCGGTGTACCAGCTAAAAAGATAAAAGATTTAACGCCAGAGCATTTTAAGACAATCGTTGAGCGAATTTCGAACAATTATATCATGTATGCCGATTGGTTTAAAGAAGATGAGGGATAACTTTTCGGAAAAAACGCTTTTAATTCCTTTTAAATTATAAGTGTTTTTGTAACTTGTAATTGCATACAAGCACATTTCAAATTTAATTATATTTTAATTTTTATATAAGAGAAAGTACATTACAGGATAAGGAAATAATTAGTGGCAGTTAAAATCTACCACCCCTCTGACTTGAATGAAGTTTGTTATTCTATAAAATTTAGGAAATGTAAATTTGCAAAAACAAAAATGGAATAATTTTAACTAAACAAACAAACTAACACAATGGAATCACAAAAGGTCGACATGTTTATTATGTCAAATTCTAAATTTTTAGAAAGTCATCAAATTCATGCAGTAAGAGATAGATTAATAACTATGGACGATTCGAAATGGGGTATGGTTTCGACAGTTCAATTGAAAGACCCTACAACGGTTTTGATTGTTTCTATTTTAGCTGGTGGCTTAGGTATCGATCGTTTTATGATTGGTGATACTGGCCTTGGAATTGGCAAATTGCTAACATGTGGTGGTATGGGCGTCTGGACAATCATTGACTGGTTCATGATTCAGTCAGCAACAAGAGAAAAAAATATGCAAAAACTTCAACAATTTATTTATTGAGTTTAAACAGGAACAAGCTATATGCAATCATGCTAATAGCTTGCATAACAGGGTATATTTGGCTGTATTTTAATTTCAATACGAACGAAATAAAAACAGACACAGTTTGCTTTATCAAGCATGCCACAAATATACCCTGTCCTTCCTGTGGTTCAACTCGTTCGGTTCTTTCTTTAATTAAAGGAGATTTCGACAAAGCCTTAATGATTAATCCGTTGGGCTATATTCTTGTAGCAATTATGTTATTGCTGCCAATTTGGATTTTTATAGATGTTGTGTTAAATAAAAAAACATTGCTAGATTTTTATAAAAAATCCGAATCGTATTTACAAAGACCACAATATTCGATACCATTGATTCTACTTGTAATTATTAATTGGATCTGGAATATCACAAAAGGATTATGACGAATTCTACAACACCCAAGTTTTCACCTGGAGAACATGAAGCTGAAAAAGCTTCAAACAGCTATTTAATGTCTTTAATTGCCTTGATTGCAGGCCTTCCATTGCCAATCGTCAACCTTATAGCCACATTTATTTTTTATTTGGGAAATCGTAAGGCCACCTATTTTGTGCGTTGGCATTGCACGCAAGCATTACTGTCTCAACTATCTTTGCTTTTTATAAATAGTTACGGCTTTTGGTGGACGGTATCCATCATTTTCACTTCAGAATCTATAACGAGTAAATATATTGCCTACATAATCACCATTATTATTTTCAATGTTTTTGAATTTATTGTAACTATTTATACTGCCATTCAAACAAGAAAAGGAATACATGTCGAATGGTGGTTTTATGGTAGTTTAACTAATTTAATTTGTAAGCCAACGTTATGATCAAAACTATTTCACAGGGACTCATCACCATAGCCTTATTTCTTCTAACATGGTTTTTGTTATTACAAGTGTCGTGGGTTGATGTTTTTAAAGTAAAAAAAATAACAGACAACACAGACGAAAAAATAGGAAATCTTATATGGGAAACAATTCAGAAAGGCGAGACTAAAATTCAAGACCCATTTGTTGTTAAAACAATTGATAGCATTGTTAGTAAAATTTGCATTTCAAACCAACTCGATAAAGACTTTATAAAAGTCCATATAATTGAAAAAGATGAAATCAATGCATTTGCATTGCCCAATG
>JAYTLG010000072.1:0-2399 GCA_043729555.1 Cytophaga sp. | reverse complement strand
GATAGCTACCGGGGTCGGGGGACTTTTTAATCTATCTAAGCTCTTTGTTTAAATTTGATGCAACAAGAAATGCATCTATTTCTGTAGCATCTTTTTCGTAGCCATTTTCTTTTAAAACACCTGCCAGTACTTGTAATGTTATTGCCGAAGTGCGTTTTTTGCTTGTTACATTCAAACCATCTGCTTTGATATACGCTACAACTCCTTGTGTGTATGTTCTGATTTCTGTTGCGTATTTATAGGCGATTTCTTTTTCGCCTAATTTAAACAACTGACCAACCATGTATGCGTTCAAGTAATCGTATGGTATAGCAGGGCTTTGTATTTTCTTGAAGCAATACAACAACGCAGCTTTCGCTTCTTCTTTTCTACCTTCTTGTATCAATTGACCCGCAAGTGTATAGTATTGACTCTTCGTATTCATGGTGAAACGCTGATAGTTTTCATCATAAAATACCGTAGGGTCGTCTAAGTTTGTGAATTCAAACTTCATCATGTTTTGTTTCATTACATCTGTATTGATCCAACCTTCAGATGCACCTGGTATTTCAACAGGCAATAAACGATAGGCCATTCCTTCTAGTTGCATGTAACGACGCATGCCGATATAATCAGATGGAGACAAGGTAGAAGAGAAGTAAATTGGACGTTCCCAATTGTTGTTTACAATCATGTTTAAGATTACATAAGTACGTTTATCCATACCGCTACCTTCAACTGTGAACGACATTTGTGGTGAAATAAATTCTCTGAATTTATCCGGCACAATATTCATTGCAGCAATTTTTGCTGTATCAATTGGTAACGAGAAATTTGGGGTAGGATATAAAACCAATTCATTGCCATCATAAATACGTGTCAACATTTTATCTTTCTTCTTAACTAATTGTAAGAAAATTGGCAAGTTGATTACTGCGTTTTGATTTTTTTGATACGTATCGCCATCTAAATATAAATAGTCGTTTGTGCCTTGTCTGTATTGGTCTGGCGTAAGGCCGATTGGTAGTGAGTCTGAATCGTATGCTCTGTTTTGCATTTGCTTCACATACCAATCTGTATTTAATAAACTCAAGTTACATACACGCACATCGGTACGTACACCTTCAACTTCTTGTGCATACCACAATGGATATGTATCGTTATCGCCACCTGTAAATAGGATTGCATTTTTTGCGCAGCTATTTAATAAGTTACGTGCAGATTCTATTTGGTAATAACGTTTGCTTCTGTCGTGATCGTCCCAACCTTGAGCCGCCATAATTGTTGGTACAGATAGAAGTACAAGGAATGAAAATGTAGCTGCTATGGTTTTATTCTTTAAAATGTATTTTTCAAATGTATCGGCTAAGAACATCACCGATAGTCCTATCCATATGGAGAAGGCATAGTAGGAGGCCGCAAATGTATAATCACGTTCGCGTGGTTCTGTAGGCGGTTGATTCAAATATAATATAATTGCTAAGCCTGTAAAGAAGAATAGCATCCCTACAATGGTTCCATTTTTCCAATCACGAGTGATTTGGAAACTGAAGCCCAACATACCTGCAATTAAAGGGAGTAAGAAGAAGTTGTTACGTGCCTTACTTGCAAATTCAGATGTGTCTGCATCAAGTGTAAACCAATTGTTTGGTCCCAACCAAGACGAATCCTGCTCGTCGCCCATGCGACCTGCAAAATTCCAAAGGAAATATCTCCAATACATGTGCCCCATTTGATAAGTAAACATAAATGAAATGTTTTCGCCAAAAGTAGGTATGTGTCCTTTACTGAAATGCATCCAGCTTCTGTACTGCTCTGGGTGACCCGGTTGTTGGCTATACATACGCGGGAAAAGTGTTTTGTCTTTATCTTTGTATTCAGCTTCTACTTTATGATCTGTGATAACGTATTTGTCTTTTCCTTTTGCATCAGTAATTGGCGTGTAGATAGGATCTGTTTTTACGTATTCGGGTCTGTCGGCCGTAAACTTTGGTCCTTTTAATAAAGGTCTATCACCATATTGCTCACGCTTTAAGTACGAAGTAAAGGTCATTACATTCTCCGGATCGTTCATATCAATTGGTGGGTTGTAGTGCGAACGGATTACAATAATTCCGTACGAGAAATAACCAATCAAAATAAATCCTAAGGATAATAAAGAGATGTTTAATAAGCGCTTGCCTGTTTTTTGAGAATAATATATTGCATAAGCTAAACCTGCAACTATCATGAATATAAATGTGAATACGCCTGAACCAAAACTAAGGCCCATTGAATTCACAAAGAACAATTCAAATTTAGACGCAACTGTTGGCAAGCCTGGAATGATACCAACCATTACAATGCCCAATAAGATTACACTTATAACCAATGTTATCAGCGAACCTTTAATGTCGATTTTGTCGTGTTTTTTGAAATAG
>JAYTLG010000071.1:0-9466 GCA_043729555.1 Cytophaga sp. | reverse complement strand
CGAAGACCTCGCCGACGATACGGCAAATACAAATTGGTTGTCGGTAATCGTTGCCGATACAATCCACAGTCGCATTCAATTGAAAAAGGGGAAACATGTATATGATGTGTCTGCTCCTACAAATAAGAATCAATTGATATGTTTTGTAAAAACAACCGAGGCTTTTGTAGGCGAAGTGAAAGTGTTTGGACTTGAAATGTTTCAGCCTAAGCCAACAGAGCTGTTGCATGTCAAACGTTCCATGAATATTCAATTTATTGGAAATTCAATTACCTGCGGATATGGTAATATGGTTTCGATTGAAGCACCACCAACAGGCAATCCATTGACGGGCTTTCATTCTGAAAATGAAAATGCCTATCTGTCATATGCCATGCAAGCGGCACGTATGTTAGACGCATCACCAACTCTTGTTTCCTTTTCAGGCAAGGGGATGTATCGAAATTTTGATAGCGATACAATTGAAACAATGCCTAAAATTTACAATCGCATACACTTACAAAAAAAGACGAGCGCAAATTGGGACTCCTTAACAGTACAGATTCCGGATATCATTGTAATTAATTTAGGGACGAATGATTTTTTTGGCGAATCAAAAAATATCCCTCTAAACGATGCTGTTTTCATTAAAACGTATATTGCATTTGTAGCACGTTTAATCAAATTATATCCAACGGCTAAAATTATATGTGCAAATGGCTCGATGATGAATGATGCTTGGCCCGAAGGAAAGTATTGTTGGACACGTATGCAACTTGCCTTAACAACAGTGTGTAAACACTTTGAAGACAATGGGGATACTGCTATTTATCCTTTTTTCTTCACCCCGCAACAAGCGCCATTTGGCGAAGATTATCATCCTTCTTTGGTTACGCATAGTAAAATGGCAAAAGAACTTACTATCTTTATACAAACCGAAGTAATTCAATAACCGTGAGAAAAGAATTAAATAGAGCTGTAATTGCAGTAATCATACTATCCATTATTGTTCAAATGTTTAGCCTCGGCAATTTCTATGTATACAGAACCTTATTGGGTTTGTATTCGCTGAGTTGTGCATATTTGCTTTACGCCTACTATATGGAGGGCAAAAAGAAAAGCGGCAGCGGTATGCTGAATTCATTTTCATTGATATTTACTTGCATGTCTATTTGTATTCAAATTATGTCTATCACCGTAGATTTGTCGGGTGTAGAATATGTATTGCTTTCGGTAGCATTTACGGGTATTTCATTGGCGTTGTTGTTTATGAATGACTTGTTAAAAGATTAATTTTTTGAGGAGCGCAATCACGTGTTAAATAAAAAGCATATAAAAGAAACATTGATTTTGGCTGGTCCTGTTGCATTAAGTCAATTGGGCCACATTTCTGTTGGGGTAACAGATACCTTAATGGCCGGACAAATCAACAAAGAAGCTCTTGCTGCGGCTACCGTTGCATTGAGTATGTTCTTTCCGATTTTTATGTTGTACATCGGTTTTAGCTATGGCTTTACACCCCTTATTTCACAAGCTTTTGGCGAAGGCGACAATAATAAAATTGTTCGTATCTTCAAACACGCCATTGTGTTAAATCTGATTGTCGGTATAGTTTTAACGGCAATATTGTATTCGGCCATTTATCTGATTCCGTTTTTGAATCAACCCGAGCACATCGTTGCAGATGCAACTCAATTCTTTTCAATTATATCCTTGTCAATATTGCCCATTATTGTATTTCAAATCTTCAAACAATTTATTGAAGGCATGGGACATACCAAGCAAGCAATGGTTGTTAGTATTGCAGGAAATGTTGTAAATATTATTTTGAATGTTGTTTTGTTATATGGATACTTGGGATTTCCAGAAATGGGATTGTTTGGAATCGCTTATGCAACATTAATTGCTCGTGTATTGATGGCTATTTCGATGCTTGTTTTTTATATCTATGCAGCAGAATATGCCGTCTATCGTAAGCTGTATCGCAGTGTGCAACTCGATGCAGAAACGATGGCTTTTGTATTTAATAAAAGTTATCCGGTTGGTTTGCAGATGTCTTTTGAAGCAAGTGCCTTTAGTTTGTCGGCTATTTTGGTTGGTATGTTTGGTACCGCACAAATATCTGCACATCAGATTGCCTTAAACCTCGCATCTGTAACCTATATGGTTGCTACAGGTATAGCAGCTGCTGCAACGGTACGTGTTGGTTTTGAATATGGACGAAAAGATAAAATTGAATTGCAACAGGCGGGTCGCACAGCAATTATAGTATCATTGAGTTTTATGGCCGCAACGGCTTTTATGTTTGCGATATTGCGCACTACCTTACCTGGCCTGTATACAGATGATGTTGAAGTGATACAAATAACATCAACTTTATTGTGGATGGTGGTATTCTTTCAATTGTCCGACGGCGTGCAAGTAGTTAGCATGGGCGCGTTGCGTGGTATGGGCGATGTGCTTATTCCTTCGAGTGTAGCCTTTACCGCTTATTGGTTGTTGGGTATACCACTTGGCGCTTTTTTGGCTTTTGTTTTAGACTGGCAAGTATATGGTATTTGGGTAGGCTTAACAGTTGGGTTGGTATTTGCTTCTGTTGTGTTGTTGGTTCGTTTTTTAAGAAAGTCGAAGCAGGTTACATTTGAGTAGTGGTTTGATTTGTGTTGAAGCAAATTCCAACTATCAAAAAACAATTCGCCGCGGCGAAACAAACGGACAGCGTTTTCAAATATTTGTTGTTTTGCATATAAATATCAATAGATTATATTAGCACATCGGGGCGACATTCTGCCGCGGCGGAGGCAGAAAATAATTAAATATAAAAATTAACGCGCAGTGCCGAAGGCGCGCATGTTTAGCACACATTGTACTACATCTTATTATTTTATATATGAGATTCCTTTTCATTGTTATGTCAATCATTCTTTTTTCTTGCGAATCCATTCAAGAGGAAATGCATACGTTGAAAGACGATACACTGAGAGTGTCTTCCAATATTCTTATTGAATCAAATGGAGATTCGACGCATTATATGCACGAAAGAACGGAAAGTCAGAATGTATTTATTTCTGTTTTACCCAGTGATCGTTGGATAGACAGTATGCAACAGATGATGAGCGAAGATGATTGGGATATCATAGTCGATGATAACGAACATTACAGATATCAAACGGGACAATATTTAGAATCGAAGGGGTATATAGAACTGCTTCGGCCAAAAGATGGCATTTGGGTCATTAAGCGACCAAGTTGCAGTTCAAATGTCTTTAACTTTGACACGCTCGAAAATAAGTGGGGCGTAATTATTTTTAGTGGGAATGAAGAACCTTTTATATATGAAGGGACTACTCCAGAAATTGATTTGAAAGCCTATTGAAAATGTATTTGTTGTGACGCTTTCGATCGTTTAACTAGTAAAGCCTACTAGATACACGCATCTAGTAGGCTTTATCAATCAATAAAAACAATTTTTATAATTTTACCACGCGTCTTGTTTCAACTGTGTTGTTTGTATAAGATATTTTTAATACATAAATACCTGTTGAAATAGCAGATGTTGACAACAACAGTTCGTTTGTATAAACCTCATTACTTAAAAGAATATTTCCATTCAAATCTATCAACTCAATTTTCTGCATTGTTGTTTGTGCAGTCGTAGTAATAACAAGTTGCTCTGAAAATGGATTTGGTGCAATTGAGCTATTAATAATAGAATGCTGATTCGCTGTGCCAGTTGTTACATTGCATACAACAGTAGGGCAGGTAGATGTGGTAATGTTGGTTAATCCCAAGGCTGCATTAACTGCTACATTGTTTGTGCAAACACTATTATGTACCAAGCCTGAATAACTTGCTACATTGATCGCATAGCCCGCTGTGCCGGTCATGTCAACTGTATTGCCTCTAAACGTATTGTAGTCACCAAAATTTCGATTGTAAACTGTGCCATTTTTTGTTGTTATTTTATTGATGTGAGTTTGCAATCCATCTAAAATATTGGGGCCATTGTTCCCACCTGAATTGCATTCGATAATATAAAAATCACCCTTCATGTCAAGATACGAATCTGCACTGTTTGCACCATTGCAGCCTAGTCCGTTAAAGGTGTTTTTTGAGATAACCCCCCATTTTGTCCCTTCTTTGATATCAATATTTTCTGATTTAATGTTTCCACCAAATGTATTTTTAGTTATGATGTTGTAATCGCAGGTGTCAATCTTACTATTTGAATATTGCTGCCAATTGCTGTTTGCTGTTCCAACATATACAGCTTCTGCATAACCGCTGCTTGCAGCGCTTGCATTTAATCCTGTTGAATCAAAGTAACAATTCGAAACCGTATTGTAGCAACTAAACTTGCGTAAGTGCAGTGCTTCATATCCAGAACGAATAACTTTTAGATCATTGATGATGTTGTGCGAACTACTGTCGAGCATAATACATTTTGACGACGTCATTACGGTAAAACCTTCAATCACCCAATAGTTGTTTCCTTGAAGATGAAGTCCGTATTTGGAATTGATATCACCGGAGGCGATAACAGACGAGCGAACGCCTTTTAGTTTAATTGGATTTGTTGCTGTGCCATGTATGCCTGCAGGAACTTTAAAACCGCTGCCATTATTTGTGATGCAATTGGTACATGTAGCAATTGAGTAGGTAGTGTTTGCATCAAGTGTTATCACATGCCCTGCTTGTGCATTGTTCAGTGCCGATTGCAATTCGTTTGACGTATGTACATTTATAACTTGCGCTTGTGTTAGGAACGTAAATTGTGTTATAATAAATATAATTGCGATTGTAAGCTGTTTTTTCATAGGTGGCTGTATTTTCAAAATCAATAAATTGTATTCTATGTATCGTTCGGGCTGTTTTTATCTAACGGTAGCCAGGTTTTTTCGTTTTGTGTTTTAATTCCGATTTAAATCCTTGTCTTAATCTATAAGATGTTTTAACGTTGAAAAAGTGAACATGTTTTAATGTTTTAGTAAACTTAAATCGATTTTATTTTAAGATGATGTATGTAAATCCTTTATTATTAAGGTGCAAGCCAATAGTTGAATGGAAGCTTGAAATAGGTTGGCCTGCTTCTGATTCATTGTAGATTAATTCCTTTCGAAATAAATACCACAGGATAAAAAATAATTTATGTATTTTCGAATTTAATAAATCGTAGCTCCATGTATAGTAAATTAAACATTGACAAAATAATTGAAATCGTTCATACCCTTTCATTACGCATCAACGACCGATTTCCGGATGCAGATTTATTGAATGTTTGTAAGGAATTAAAAGGCTTGGCCGTTAAAAGTAAAGCAGAAAATCTAAAACTTCAGAAGCCGTATATTTTGATTCGGATTGCCTTTATAATAATGATTGTAATTGCTTCTGCATCGATTATCTACACGATTTCATTGTTAAAGTTTGAAGATTCTATTATGCGTTTTGCGAATTTTATAACGGTAAGCGAAGCATTTATCAGCGAACTTGTAACCATCGGTTTCGCTTTTTATTTTATATATAAATTAGAAGATTTTATTAAAGAGAAAAAAGTGTTGGCTGCGCTACACGAGTTACGCACGATTGCTCATGTAATTGACTTACACCAGTTAACAAAAGATGCCGTATATACATCTGTAGAACGTACGAAGAATTCACCCAAAAGAGAATTTACTAAAGCGCAATTAAATAGGTATTTAAACTACTGTTGCGAAATGTTATCCCTTACCTCAAAGGTGGCCGCAACCTATGCATTTGACAATAAAAATGTACTCATTTTAAATACGGTACGAGATGTTGAGACCTTGACGTCCAATTTATCAACTAAAATTTGGGAGAAAATCGAGTTGAATAGTTAAGTATATCTACAAACAAGTTCAGTTCAATTTAAGTCAATGAAATTTTCATCTTATTGAAATTCAATGATTTATATATATCTTATTGTTTATTTTTAAACATACTTGAGTATTTTTAAAAATATATTTCTAATTAATTGGCTTTGTTGGATTTAGTTGATTTTAAGGCTTTTTGCTATATGTGTAATGTGCAATATTTTCTTTCTTTCTTTTCATAATTTATACTATATTTGAAAACTGTATTAAATTATAAACTAGTATAAATTATGGCAATTGGCCCTTCTTCAGTAAAAGTTGGTAGTGTTTCAGGTGGTTCGAATCAGAATTATGGCACAGCATTATATTCTTTAATGGTATTGTTTTTTATGCTTGGTTTCATTACAAGCTTTAATGATATCTTAATTCCGTATTTAAAAGTAATGTTCAAATTGAACTTCGTTCAAGCGAACTTAATTAACTTTTGTTTCTTTGGTGCTTATTTCGTTATGTCCATTCCTGCCGGGAAACTTGTAGTGAAGCATGGTTATAAGGCAATCATGATTTTAGGATTTGTAATTGCAGCCATTGGTGCATTCTTGTTTTTTCCTGCAGCAGCATATAAAACATATGGCTTGTTCTTAGGAGCCTTATTTATTTTAGCTACAGGAATTACTTTATTACAAGTAGCTGGTAATCCATACGTGGCCGTTTTAGGTACACCGGAAACATCTTCAGCTCGTTTAACTTTGACGCAAGCCTTGAATTCATTGGGGACTACAATTGCTCCAATGGTTGGTACCTATTTTATTTTAAGACATTTACCTAAGTTGCCCAAAGAGCTTACAGACCAAAAAGATTTATCAACCTTAACGCCAGAATTAGATGGCTTATTGGATTCCATATTAGCGAAAACAGATTTAATTTATCTAGAAACTACATACTTATTAATTGGTGGTGCTTTGTTATTAATTGGTGGTATATTATTCTTAATGAAATTACCTGCAATTGGTCATGGTGATGGTGAAGTTAGTACGGAAGGCCTTGTTGAAAAGTCAAGTATTTGGGGATATAGACACTTGGTCTTAGGCATTACTGCTATTTTCGCTTATGTTGGAGCTGAAGTTGCAATTGGAAGTCATATTGTTAATTACTTAGCTATGGAAAATGTTATGGGAATAACAGAATCTGCAGCAGGTGATTATATCAAGTATTATTGGGGTGGTGCAATGGTTGGTCGTTTTGCTGGTACATATATTTTAGGTAAAGTAGATCCAGGGAAATTATTGGGTATATATGCTGGAGTTGCAATTTCACTGGTGTTAATTTCTATTGCAAGTACAGGTTATGTTTCAATGTGGTCCTTATTGGGTGTAGGTTTGTTTAACTCATTGATGTTCCCTACAATCTTTACCTTAGCTATTCGTGGTTTGGGTAAATACACAGAACAAGCTTCGGGTTTATTATGTACTGCCATTGTTGGTGGTGCTGTATTGCCATTGTTGTTTGCTGCAATTGCAGATAATACAGATGGCAATCTTAAATTAGCGATGATTGTTCCAATTGTTTGTTACATGTATATTTCATTCTTCGGATTTAAAGGGCATGTTCCTAAAAAAGACTAGTTCTTTTTAACACTATATGGAAAAGACTCTGAATATTCAGGGTCTTTTTTTATGTCTAAAATCAGAAAAACAATTAGAATCATATTCAATTAGATTGCAAATAGAAACGGATACCCGTAACTTGCAGCATGCAATATCAAAATGATTTAATATTAAGAGCTGCTCGTGGTGAGCAGACAGAACGAACCCCTGTTTGGTTGATGCGTCAAGCGGGTCGTATTTTACCCGAATATCGCGCGGTTCGTGAAAAGTTGAGTGGTTTTATTGAATTGTGTACAACGCCAGCTTTAGCAGCCGAAGTTACCATTCAGCCGATTGATATTTTAGGTGTGGATGCTGCCATTATTTTTTCAGATATTCTAGTGATACCTGAAGCAATGGGTTTGCCCTACGAGATGCAAGAAAGTAAAGGTCCTTATTTCCCAAAGGTGATTACATCTTCTGCAGATATCGATAAATTACTTGCAACGGATGCTGCCGATAATTTAAAATACGTATACGACGCCATTGATCTTTCTGTAAAGCAATTAAACGGGCGTGTGCCGCTTATTGGTTTTGCCGGCGCACCTTTTACTATTTTAGCATACATGATCGAAGGGCAGGGTTCTAAGACATTTTCTAAAGCACGTCGTTTCTTATATACAGAGCCTGTGTTGGCACACCGACTATTGGAAAAAATTACCTTGGCTACGATCGAATATTTGAAACGTCAGATTCAAGCGGGTGCTGCCATGTATCAATTGTTTGATTCGTGGGCAGGTGTGTTGCCGCCCGATCAGTATAGAGAATTCTCTTTGAAGTATATCAAACAAATTTGCGAAGCAGTGCCTCAAGTACCTCGTACCGTATTTTCAAAAGGTGCATTCTTTGTGCGCGAAGACTTTCAAGACTTTCCTTGCGAAATAGTAGGTTTGGATTGGAACATGGATGTGGCCGAATCAAGAAGTATTATTGGTTTCAATAAAACGCTTCAAGGAAATATGGATCCATGTGCTTTGTATTTATCCGAAGAACAAATACGTGTTAAGACCAAAGAAATGTTGGATGCCTTTGGTGACACCCGCCACATTGCCAATCTTGGTCATGGCTTGTATCCAGATACAGATAAAATGAAAGTGAAATGTTTTGTGGATGCCGTAAAAGAGTTTAGTGTAAAAGCGAAGGTTTCGTAAATGAAAAAAATATATACCATCATGTCGGATTATATCCGACATGATTTCAAAGCAACATATTTAATTTATCTGTTGCTTTTTTTAATTCCCGCTACCAGTCTTAATTATTATTGTGATTTCGAGAGCTCGATTCTTGGTGCATACAAAGAAGAGTGGTATTATTTTTTTCTGTGTTTTTTATATTATGCTATTCCATTATATTATGCGATAGTTGCGTATGTGTTGTTGTATAATAAAAAGCACATACTCAAGGAAAAGCGGTTTGTGTTTTTACTTATTTTCTTACCTTTTATTTTAGCATTCGACGAATCGTTTAATATGCACAAACAATGGGTGCAGTCCATAGATGATGAAGTGCTTCGATACTATTTTAAAAAGACATTGAATCATGCTGTTCGTTTTTTAACATACTTTGTGCCTATTGTGCTTTATTATATTTTTATTGAAAAAGACAATACAAATTTTTATGGCTTGAAATTAAAGCGATCCGACTTGAAGCCATATGTATTCATGTTGTTTGGTGTTATGATGCCCTTGATTATTTTAGTTTCGTTTACGCAAGACTTTCAAGATGCATATCCTGTTTATAATATGACGATATATAAAAATGAACTTCCAGGCGAATATTGGCAACAGGTCTTAGGTTTTGAATCCATGTATTTATTCGACTTTACCTATATTGAATTATTATTTCGGGGTGTCATGATTCATACCTTATACAAATACATGGGTATTGAATGTGTGCTAGCTGTAGCAACTGTATATTGTACGTATCATTATGGCAAGCCCGTAGTTGAAACAATGAGTTCTTTTGTTGGTGGCACCATTTTAGGTGTGTTATCCATACGCACCAACTCCT
>JAYTLG010000070.1:0-5887 GCA_043729555.1 Cytophaga sp. | reverse complement strand
TTAGACAGTTATTACGTCAAAACTCTAACTTGACAAAGTAGGATTAATAGAAATATAAAAAATCAAGGGCGGTATTTGGTTCATTGTTCTTGTAACCACTACCTTGTTTCTTTCTCGAAATTAGTTGGTATCTACTTTAATACTTGATACGGAAATGGTGTTTCCCTTGTATTTTTTTAATGCTTTCAATTCAGCAGAAGTTCCTTCAAGGCTTTCAATCAAATCATCTCTATTGAATGGTCCATTGTCGTAATCCAAAAATGTAATACGGATAACATCTTTTGGACACGTATAAAATTGATTGCTGCTGTTTGTGCCTGTTACTGTCAGCGTATTTTTAGAAGAAGGTGAGAAGAATAAAA
The DNA here is from genome assembly GCA_043729555.1 of Cytophaga sp. Taxonomy (GTDB): domain Bacteria; phylum Bacteroidota; class Bacteroidia; order Cytophagales; family Cytophagaceae; genus Cytophaga. The sequence goes on along the minus strand of JAYTLG010000070.1, from coordinate 5,525 downwards.
GCTCATCGCCACACAATACTTGCCAATATGGATCGGGGAAGCCTGTACCCGTTAAGGTAAAATCATAGGAAGATGCTTTTTTGTTTTCTGTTTTTATCGTAATTCCAGATATGGAAAGCGTGTTCATTTTTAATTCAGGTGTTTGTACCATACACGTATAACTCTGTGTAAATAATGTGTTGCTACCAATACGCTCTATGTGTTTGGTTTCAACTCTATTGGTGTCGACTTGAAAACGAATGGGATAAATATCAACCGAAATAGTCAGCTCTTGCTCGCCATTTTTCAACTCTAATTTTCGAAAGGGAATATCAATATGTAATTCGCGTGTAGTCTCATGAGCGAATACATTGTGTTTGTCTGGATACACAACCATTCCGGATAGTTTTGGCAGGTATGTTTTTAGGTATGAATATTCTTTTCCAGATTTGCCTTTGCAACGTATATCTGCGATCAATGCATCAAAACCATCCGTTTGAATTTGTTTCAATATTGGTTCTTGAATCAAAAGCGTAAATGTTGTACGAATGCCTTGTTCTTTTTCATTCGCAGCAGTATCTGCTATGAAATTTTTTATACGAATACCCGCAACGGATTTGTTATTTAAACAGGTTAACGTGAGATTTCCATCTTTGTAAGATTCCTGTGTCGTTTCTGTAACCGATGTTTTTTCTTCATTTGAAGAACAAGAAAGTAGAACTGCCACAACAGTACTCAAAAAGAATAATTTGCTCATATTTTTAGTGTAAATAAGTTGTTAATATACTGAAGCGGCTTGAATCATTGATATTTTGAGCCTTTTTTTTATCTACACAATAATTTAATCTCCTTATAATCAGTGTTAAGTAAAATAATTACTAAAAAATTTGGCAAATAAGAATATGTGTATTAATTTTACTAAAAATATTAACAATATGACAACAAAACTAGTATATTTGATTCGTCGTTGTAAATCGAATCAATCGAGCGTAAGAGCGGGCATATCGTGTGAAGCCACGGGTGCCAATTATGTACACTCTATTGAGATGGATACAACGGGTATGAAGATGAGTGATATCTTAGCGGTATTGACAAATCAATTTACCTTAAAAACTGTCGCATAATTAAAATAGCTACTATGAGTTTAATCAGTGAGAATATTAAATTTTTCAGAAAACAATTAGGTTTTACACAAGAGCAACTTGCCCAACGTATTGGGATTAAACGTTCGCTTTTGGGTGCATACGAAGAGGGCAGAGCAGAGCCAGGTTTAGAAACCTTAACAACGCTTTCACGCTTATTTGGTGCAACGGTTGACGTCTTGATTTCTGAAACATTAAGTGATCCTGAAAAACGCAAAGAGGCTATGACGAAAGACATCGAAGGAAAAAAACTTCGTGTGTTGGCTATAACAGTTGATAAAGATGATAAAGAAAATATTCAGTTAGTCCCTGAAAAGGCCGCAGCAGGGTATTTGAATGGCTATGCCGACCCAGAGTATGTTGCCGAATTGCCTAAGTTTTATTTGCCCATCTTTAGTGGTAGTGGTACCTATCGTGCGTTCGAAATAAAAGGCGATTCCATGTTGCCACTTGCTAGTGGTAGTTTAATTGTAGGTCAGTATTTAGAAAACTGGAATACAATTAAGGATCAGCAAACATACGTGTTGGTTACTGTAACAGAAGGTATTGTTTACAAACGTATCCACAATAACATCAAGAAAAATGAAACCTTAAAATTAATATCCGATAATCCTGCATACGAACCGTATGACATTCATGTGGAAGATATATTGGAAATATGGGAATCGAAAGCATATATAAGTACAGATTTTCCAAAACCGGATATGTCTGTAGAAAAATTATCCGCTATAGTAAGCGGTTTGCAGAAGCAGATGAATAAATTATCGAACGATTAGATAAGAAAGTACTTAGTACTAAGACGATAAAATTTAAAATTTCTTTCTCTAATTTCTTGCGTTCTCCGCCGCAGCGGAGCTAAAAAACGTTGCGCCCTTTGCGGTTCAATTCTCTTTTTTGTACTAAGTATTCTGTACTCAGTACTTTTAAATTCTTTTTTCAACTCGACTAAAGTGCTTATTTCGAGGTCAGATGCATTCTCTCATCTGACACTCGCAATGCGCAATTACGCAAACAATTCTTCCAATACATTCGATAACTCTTCGCGCTGCACTTTTGCTAATGCCGAAGCTGAACCTTTGATATCATACCACAAACCATCGCTGGGGTCTGTATAAACACCTGTTTGGTTGGGTACTTTATTGCTGTGGTTGTCTTCTCTAAACTCTTGCAGGTAGTAAAGTTTCAATAATTGCTGAATGGTTTCCCATTGTATGGTTTTAGCATTCTTTTCAGCCGGACTGATGGATGCGGATTTAGAAGCAAAAGATATTTGAAGTTTCTTAATGGGGGCCTTATCGCTGTTCGATTCTTTTTTGCAATAACGTATTGCTAAAGGTTGTTCCCATGTTGCAGTTTCATAAATTGCTTGTGTAATTTCTTGAATGAAATAATCCCACTTGCTTTCATTGCCATAGGTTTCTAGTAGGGTGCCATCAACGTATACAATACATTCATTGGCCGAAGTTGCTTTTTCGCCAACGGAATTATCCGTCAAGCTTTTTAAGGTGTCGAGCCAATTTATGTGCAAATCGCCTTTCCAACTTTCATTATCTTCGCCTGTAAAACCTTCTTCTTCTAATTCGTCTTGGCTAAATTCTTCTCTATCGGTATATTCCAATAAATAATCGGCTTGTAAAGCTGTGTCTGTTGCTTTGATTTTTAGGGTTTTAGTATAGCAAAAGGGGGCAGGCACATCTAAATAATGATATTCTATTATAATACTTTTAAAATTCATAGCAACTTGTTATTTTTAACCTTGTGAATGAACAAATTCATGCGTAAATTAATATTTAAACAAAGTTACATTTTCAAATCGACTATTTTATTTTAATATTTGAAATCAATTAAAAACGAAGTAATATCGTATCTATAATTGCTGGAAAATATAGGACAATCAAACAACAATGAACATTTTAACTCAAAAAATACTGGAATTTGCTGAAGACGAAGCTGGTATTAAGCTTGCAGAAAAAGAGATTGATCTCTTGGTTGAAGATTCAGATTTAGTCATACAAATTTGGGGAGAAGAGTTAATCGCCACCGAATTTATTGATGAAGACGATTATAACGATGCAGATTTTGCAGATGAATTAATTGGTGCCATTAAAGAGGAATATTACGATGTTAGAGATCGTTTGATAGAAATGAAACTTACCTCTTTAAATTCTGCATACATAGCAGATTTGAAAGAAAAAGTAATCGGACTTCTAACAACTTCTAAAGTCGATTCTAATTTATTAGAGATTTTAGATTTTGATTTTGTAGATATTAGTTCCAAAGATAAAGACCAAGGTTTACCTGTGGTGGCCCTACGTATCACTGACTTTGAAAAAGTTGAATGCGACTATCCAGTGGATATTGCAAAAGCAATACTTGACTTAGATGAAAAGAAAATTGCAGAGTTCTTTTTGAAAAAATATAGATAAGCACCTTTTAGGTGTAATACTTTTAACGCCCTTCTTCGATTCGAAGAAGGGTTTTTTTATTTTATAAAATGCAATATATATGTTTTGTGCATTTTTTGAATAAGCCATTTTATTCTTCGAATGTTGTTTCGTTGCTTTTGTGATATGGTTGATGACATCAGTCCGTTATGCGAACCTTGCTCTGTAATGGCCGGGTAGGCCCAATACATTTTTATAATTTTATTGTCAAGCAATTCATTATGATACCAGTCAATAACATGGTTGCATTTTCTGTGTTCTAGATCTTTTAAAATTGATTTAGCAGCTGCTAAATCAATAATATAAGCACCTGCACATCTACCTTCTTTTGCTTCATACAGCAATTGACTTTTATTTGTAATCTTATACGGCGGGAAACGTAAAGAGGTGTTTTCAATTGAAATGATAAAGCCAGGTTGTAATGTGTTGGCCTCTTTTATAATGTTTGCGACCTCAGACTTGAAATCTTTTACAATAAAATAAGGATCATCTTCAAATATTAGTGCATACCGATTATTATTTCTAACCATTGCTTCGTAGCAAAGAATATGGTTTAAGGTGCAGGACAAAATACCTTTCGAAAGCTTCGTTTCAATGGTAGGTGTAAAATACTTTTGTAACAATTCTGGCGTACAGAGACTAACGTCACCGTCTGTCATAAATACAAAATCTAATTGGTGGCTTTCAAATAACTGGTTTATATGCTTTTCGTGCATTTCATAGCCCGTTTTAGCATGCACTACATAAATACTGTCAATACCAATATCTTTTAACATGCTGTAAAGGTATCTTTTTTTTGTTATTCTATAAAACTGTATACATTAAATAGTAGATTTAATGCTTTATGTCGTTTTATAAAGTGTGGCGGAATGTGTATTTTTGGCATCAGAATTAATAGATGATTTGAATGAAATACGTATTGCTTGCTTTAGGAATGTTGGGTGCTAGTGTGCAATTGTTTGCTCAGGATAGTGCCACTGCAGTTAAAAAGAAAAAAATGCATGGTGCTTTTTATGTTACATGGGGGTATCAGTGGGATTATTATACCAACAGTACCATACATGTGCGTGAATCTTCAAGCAACTACAACTATGATTTTACATTAAATAACGTAAAAGCTCACGATAAACCCGATACCGAAGACTTGTTCAACACGCCCCTAACTGTACCGCAGTATGTTTTATACGCCGGATATTTCTTTAATAATAAAGGGGATTGGGGAATAGAAGGTGGTTGGGATCACTTAAAATATGTTGTAACAGATAATCAAACGGTTCAAATGCAGGGCACTATTGAAGGAGTTAATTACAATCAAGATACGCTAATCACAAGTGACTTTTTTCATTACGAACATACCAACGGAAATAATTATTTAACATTAAGTGCCTTAAAGCGCTTCACCTTTTATGAATCCAAAAACAAACATCATAAAGTTAGCTTTATTGCCAAAGCAGGTGGTGGTATGTTAATACCTAAAACATATTCTGTTGTAACAAATCCTGCTAACACCAATGATGGTCCATTTAGAGTTGCCGGTTATGTGCTTACAGCAGGTGGGGCCATACGTTACGATATTTATCGGTACTTCTTTGTCGAAGCGTCTACAAAACTTGCATACGCGAGATATACGCACGATGTAATTGGCTTGAGTAGAGAAGGAGTAGCGAAACATGCGTTTGGTTCCTTGCAATTGATTGCTTCTTTTGGCTTTAATATTCCATTGAGCAAACAATAAAAAATAAATTGCTTATTAAAAAAAGGTCTCGTAGAATTATTCTGCGAGACCTTTTTTTATGAATGATTCTATTGTTGATTTTCTGTTTATTTTTCCAGAAGTCGTGTATTCAAAGCTACACATTTGTATTTTTTTGGGTGCCTGGTATTTATTCAGTCTCCTTTTTAAATGCGCTTCTATGCATGATCGTTGTGGGGCTGTAAGCGTCGTTTCCTGGTCGATGAA
>JAYTLG010000069.1:0-9557 GCA_043729555.1 Cytophaga sp. | reverse complement strand
TTTTTTGTCGCTCATCTGCATCCTTCTGCACACGTACCGTTATCTCTGTTTCGATTTGTTTGGCACGCGCTTCTTCAGCATGAAACTTATGATTGCAATTGGGGCAAGTGATTTGACTGATGGTGTTCATAATAGATCTTCAGAAATGGATATTAAAACTACGAAAAGATACTCGAGAAACAGAATGCTTTTGATGCGAAGTGGCTTATCTTATGTAAAAATAAAAGGCAACAGAATCTGTTGCCTTTTAGTAAATGTTTAATGTAGGTTGAGCTATAATGTTCCTTCTAAAGCATCTTTTAATTCAACCCGATTGCCATCTTTGTAAGCAACAACCCATGCATCGCTTACACCCATTTCACGTAAATATTTTTTAAAGTTATCAGCCTCCCAATATGTAGGGAATGCGCCTAATGTGTATTTTTTGGTTCCGTCCGCATCAACTTCACCGCTAAAATTTTTATTGTTTTCAAAATACTTGCTAAGGTCTTTATTTTTAAAAGCTCCAATTTGAACTTTATAAATAATGCCTTTGGCAGCCATTGTATTTACAGGGACATTTGCCACCGCCGCAGCAGCTTGTTGTTTTGCCTCTTGAGCTGCTTGTGCTTGTTTGAGTTTACTATCTAAATCTACTACTTGAGCTTTCAAAACATCGTTCTCCTGCTTCAATTTTGTTACTTCAGTTGCTAAAGCCTCTTTTTCTTCAATCAATTGCTTATAAGAAGCGGGCGTTAATGATTTTATTTTTTTAGCCCAATCTTTTTCTTCTTCCTTCGTCATTTGAGCAAGCGATGCAAATGTTACTGAAACAATAAGTGCTAAGGGCAAAAATATTTTTTTCATATTTCTAATCTGTAGTAATGTATGTTGTAAATTATAGTTTTTATTCGAAAAAGAAAAATGCTTTTGCATCCAATCTCCTCAATTATATGTTTGAATGAAATAAGCATGCCTTTAGATGCATTGTAATACAATCAAAAATGTCACAAAACTAATTGATAATAAGTAACTTGTGTTCAATTTTAAGCTAGATCATTTTTTTAGGATCGACCCATTTATTAAACTCTTCAAGACTTAAATATCCCAATTGAATGGCAGCTTCTTTAAGTGTACTGTTGTGTTTATAAGCATGCTTGGCAATTTCTGCTGCTTTGTCGTAACCGATGTGTGGGTTTAATGCAGTCACCAACATAAGCGATTGCTCTAAATTGTGCTGAATACGCTCAACATTAGGCTCAATTCCTTGTGCACATTTTTCATCAAACGACATACATGCATCCCCAAGCAAACGTGCAGACAATAGGAAATTATAAATAATCATTGGCTTGAAAACATTCAACTGAAATTGCCCCATAGAACCACCGATGGTAATTGCAACGTCGTTTCCGATTACCTGTGCACATACCATTGTAAGTGCTTCCACTTGTGTGGGATTTACTTTGCCCGGCATGATGGACGAACCCGGCTCATTATCGGGAATGTGTATTTCGCCGATACCACTGCGCGGACCAGAAGCTAACAATCGAATATCATTTGCAATTTTCATCAAGCTTACAGCCGATGTTTTAAGCGCTGCATGGGCTTCCACTAAAGCATCGTGAGTTGCTAATGCTTCAAATTTATTTGGTGCCGTTATAAATTTAAGGCCTGTATATTCGGCAATACGTTTAGCAACTTGCACATCATATCCTTTGGGTACATTTAAGCCAGTGCCAACAGCAGTGCCTCCCAAAGCCAACTCCGACAAATGTGGCAATGCATTGTGAATTGTCTTTAACGCATAGGATAATTGTGCTGCGTAAGCCGAAAATTCTTGTCCGAGGGTAATGGGCGTAGCGTCCATCGCATGCGTACGCCCAATCTTAATGATGTCAAAAAAGTCTTCTGATTTATTTTTAAGTGTATTTTGTAGTTTTGCAATTCCAGGAATGGTAATATTCATCAACATTTGATACGCAGCTATGTGCATGGCTGTTGGAAATGTATCGTTTGAAGATTGTGATTTATTAACATCGTCGTTTGGATGTATGAGTTTGTTCTCCTCCATCAAACTTCCGCCCGACAATACATGTGCGCGGTTTGCAATCACTTCGTTGACATTCATATTAGTTTGTGTTCCCGAACCTGTCTGCCACACAACCAGCGGAAATTGATTATCAAGTTTGCCAGCTATTATTTCATCGCATACACGAGCAATGCTATTGGCCTTTTCTGCATTCAACACCCCCAATTCCATGTTTGTTATTGCTGCAGCTTTTTTTAATACGGCAAATGCATAAATTACTTCAATAGGCATTTGGGTGTTGCTGGGTCCAATTTTAAAATTTTCAATGGAACGTTGTGTCTGTGCCCCCCAATATTTATCAGCAGGTACAGCAATTGTTCCCATGGTATCTTTTTCTAAACGAATAGACATTGAATTTCGGTTAAATGTATATGTATTTAATATCAGAATTTATCTTTGAAGAAAAAAATATATGTCTTAATTTGAAGAGATAAACACACTTAATAACGATATTGATTATTCATACGTACAAACGCTAAAAATTTAAATGCATCTGTTTTATGAAAAAAATTATACTTACAACGCTTATTAGCCTTTCAGCGTTATTTATTGGAATGAATGCTTTGGCAGCAGATACCTTAACTACAAGCAGTGGTATCAAATATGTAATTTTGAAAAAAGGTGATGGTGTGCTTGCAAAATCCGGGCAATCTGTAAAAGTTTTTTATAGCAGAATGTCCAAAGCAGGCAAAGTGGTAGAGACAAATGCTGGTGGCAAATCATTCAAATTTCAAATTGATAATAAAGAAGTGATCCTTGGCTGGGAAGAGGTTGCAAAACTAATGAGCAAAGGAGAAAAGTGTTATTGCATCATTCCTTCTGAGTTGGGTTACGGTAAACGAGGTGTAGAAGGCGCGGTACTACCTAATGAAACCTTGTATTTTATGATTGAAATTGTAGATGTAAAATAATTAGGGCTTACTGAAAAAGGGTTGTGTATTCGCAGTCGGCCGACCACTGAAAAAAGGGGTCGGACGGCTTGTCTGGTTTAAGAATCGACAGTAAAGGCGGAGTGATCGTTTGTTAACTCATTATAGAGTATAGAGTAGTTCGCCTCCGTCGCGGCGGAGGCCAGAAAAGGCACAACCAGCGAGTTGAAATAAGAGCTTTGATAAATGTAGTTATCGACCCTCTTATTTGAGTTGAAATTTTATAGGTTGAATTTTTTTAACTATTACCGAAACTCCATTATTCTCTCCTGGAATCCACTTAGGTGAGGCCATTATAACGTCTAATGCTGCTTTGTCTAATAAAGGGTGAAGTGCTCGAAAAACTTCTGCATTAACAACATTTCCTTTTGTATCAATAATAAAAAAAATATAAACAGAGCCTTGTATGCGCTGCTTTCTTGCTTCATCGGGATATTTTAGATTTTTTGAAATATAGGTAGCAAAACCAGTGTCGCCACCGGGGAATTGAGGCATCGTTCCTGCATACAAATATACTTGGTTCTTTTATTTTAACTTTAACGAATCATAATCAACCGCTTCGGTTGTGTCGCGTTGTTGCAATTGTTGCGCCTGCGAGCTGATGGCTGCTATAAATAATAAAAATGCTATCTTAATCCCTTTTCCCATAATATTATTGTAAATCCTTAAATAGTCTAAATCCAATCTTTCTTTTTAAAATAAAAAACCATTCCAGTTGTTACAAACAAACAAATACCCCAAACAAAATAATAACCGTATTCCGTTTTTAATTCTGGCATATTTTCAAAATTCATGCCATATACACCTGTAATAAAAGCAAGCGGCATAAATATGGTTGATATTATGGTCAGTACTTTCATTACACTATTCATCTTATTACTAACAGATGATAGGTATACATCAACAATGCCGGATAGAATATCTCGTGTGGACTCAACAGCTTCAATCACTTGTATGGTATGGTCATATACATCGCGCAAAAATGGCTTTACCTCATGGCCAATCATCGAGCAATCGTCACGTTCTAATTTCACAATTACTTCTCTTAATGGCCAAATAGACTTTCGAATATAAATAAGGTCGCGTCTTAATGTATACAGTTCTTTTAGCTTTTCAGGATTGGGATTGTCCAACATGTTTTGTTCAATCAATTCAAGCTTGTCGCCAACATTTTCCATTATTTCAAAATAATGATCCACAATGGTATCTAATAAACTATATAATAAATAATCGATGCCCAATTTTCGCATTTTGCCTTTGTTCTGCCTAAGCCTTTCTCTGTTGGGTCCAAAGACATCTCCGATTTTATTTTTTTCTTGAAAAGATAAAAGCAAATTTGATGCAACAACAAAGCTTACTTGTTCTGTAATTAAGTCATTCGTAGCGCCTTGATGACTAAACATTTTGACAGTTAAAAATAAGCGGTCGCCATAATCATCAAGTTTAGGTCTTTGTTCAGCACTCGCTATATCCTCCATTAACAAAGGATGTAGTTTATATATTTTTTCTATTTGGGATAGTTGATTTGGATTGTTAACGCCATCAATATTATACCAATATACAAAAGGGTCTTCGACAGTAGGCACAACCATTTCATCAACTGTATTTAGCTTCCCTTCAAATAAATCCATGCCATTATATCGTATCAGATTAATGTCCGCAAAATCATTTTCATCTGAATGTTCAAAACCTCTTAAATCTCCAGGTGACAACCCTGGTCTTCTTGTAGCTTTGTTTTTGTTTCTATGACGCATATGTATCGGTTTTGAATAAACGTATTGTGAAGGTACAAATAAAATATTTAAGCATATAGATTAACGAATTTCATTAATTTAGCTAACTTACTTTATTCAAAACGAAGCTGTCTTATGAAATTTATTTTTGTTTTTACCATATATATAGGTGCAATTTTGAGCCTTTATGCTCAAACAACAAAATTAGAAACGGTCATCCAAAAAGGTCACTCGGCCTCTGTTAAAGCTGTAGCTGTAAGCCCAGACGGAAAAATTGTTGCTACTGGAAGTCGTGACAAATCCATCAAGCTTTGGGATCAACAAACAGGTATGGAAATTCGCACCATACTTGGACACGAACATACCATAAATGGATTGGCATTTAGTCCAAACGGTTTAATCCTTGCTACGAGTAGTGCGGATGGTACTGCACGTCTATGGGAGGTTATGACAGGTAAAGAGATTTTCTGTTCGCCAAAAAGCTCTGAATACATGACGGATGTAGCCTTTAACCCAGATGGAAAATCCTTTGTCTGTGCGGGCTATAACGATTCCGCGGCAGTGTATGGAGTACCTTCTGGAAAATTACTAAAACGTATTGCAGTTAATGCAGACAAAGGGTCTGGCTACGGTGTTAGTTTAAAATACAGCAAAGACGGGCAATGGCTAGCAATTGGAGAAGACAATAAAACCGCTCTGCTCTATCGCACCACTAATTGGAGTTTAGCCTATACCCTAAAACCGGCTGAGGGTTGGTGTGGCGGTTGTGGAACGTATATAGATTTTAGTTCCGACAGTAAATTCATTTTTAAATTGGCTCATAACGACAAGCTTTCACAATACGATTTAAGCACAGGTAAGCTTGTAAAAACGTATGGTGAAGCTGTTGATTATCTTCGTGGATTGGCGACTTCTAATGATGGACTTAACGTTTACATTGCAGCGGATAGCATGCTCTATAAATATACTACTTCAACGGGATCTGTATCTGCTTACAAAATTTCACTCTCAGAAACAGTCAACGAAATAGTGCTCTCTCATGATGAAAAAGAAATATTAGTTGCTTCAGACAACATGACTGCTTGGTCAATGGAAATCAATACAGGTGCAATCACAAAAAAATATCAGGGCGCTTTACAAGAACAAGATAAAGGTGGTGTCAACTACAATCCTGATAATTATTGGGAATATAATATTGCACGATATATTCGTTTAAAAAATGAATTGTTGCTCACGAAAGACGATAAGAGTTTTATTACAGGAAAAACTGGCACAACTGCCATTCAATGGGACATTGCAACAGGTGCACCCAATAAATTATATGAAGGCCATACAAAAGCGGTTGTCAGTATGGATCAATCTGCAGACGGAAGCGTACTTGCAACTGCAGATGCCACAGGTGAAGTCTTACTTTGGAATACAAAGACAGGGTCTTTAATAAAAAGAATTAAACCGCATCGCGAACCTATTTTTGATGTCAGTCTGAGTAAAGATGGTAAGTATGTGGCTACAGCAGCGTGGGATGCGACCATTGAAGTCTATGAAGTTGAAACGGGCACATTGAGTTCAGATATTTATTTAAAAGAAAATTCTTGTTATAGCATTTCATATACACCCAACAGTTTATACTTACTCTGTGGGCGCCTAGACAAATCATTGGAATTATACGAGCCCGATTCTAAAAAAGTAGTATTGTCTTTTATCGGTCATACCGATGTGGTTTCATCCATTGCTTTTGGAGTAAATCCTAACCACGCATTAACAGCCTCATGGGATGGCACAGCACGCATTTGGGATATTACAACGGGCATGATGGTTCAAAAATTCAAAGGTGCGCGTGGCATGCTTCACAGTGCCATTTATAGTGCCGACGGGAAAAAAATTATTACTGGTGGCGAAGACCGGATCATTCGAATTTGGGATGCCCAATCAACACAAATCATTAAAACATTAAATGGGCATCAAGCCGACATTAGCTCTTTATCTTTAAGCAAAGATGGAAAAATGTTGGTTTCGTATAGTTTAGATGGTGTAATGAAATGTTGGAACCTTGAAACGGGTCTAGAGTTTTATGAGCACGTACACATTAGCTCACGCGACTGGATGGCACGTACTCCACAAGGCTACTTTAGTGCAACAGAGAAAGCGCGTTCTAGCATACACTTTGTTAAAGGAATGGACGTATTTGCAGTAGATCAATTTTTCAATTACTACCGACCAGATTTGATTCAACAAATATTTTCAAATAGAGGCGCATCTCCTACAGGTATGAACTCTGGCGTAGAGAATCAATTGCTGGTATCCCCACCACCGACCGTAAAAATTGCTTGCATACCAAGTGCCGACGGCATGCATTCAACCATTAATATAAAAGTAATTGACGAAGGTGGTGGACTTGATGAACTTCGTTTGGCGCACAATGGAAAAAATATGTCTGTTCAGCTTGACCCTTCAAAACTTATTCGCGGAAGAGGAAATACTTATACCTACACACTTACAACGCCCTTGGTTAAAGGCACAAATCAATTTAGTGCAATAGGCGTGAGCGCTGAAAAAATAGAATCAAGTGCGGCTGTAGCTTCTGTATTTTCGACCAGTGCAGTAAGCGCTGTGGTTTGTCATGTATTTGTAGTTGGTATTGACACCTATAAAAATCCTGCCTATACATTAAATTACGCTGAAGAAGATGCCGTTGCATTTGCTGAAGCTATGCAGAAAAATGGAGAGATTTTATACCAAAAAGTAAATATCCATACCTTGTATAATGGATTCGCCACACGACAAAATATATTAGACAGTTTGAAAAGTTTGTCAACCAAAATTTCACTCAACGATGTATTTATATTTTATTATGCCGGACATGGGGCTATGGTTGACCAAAATTTTTATTTCATCCCAACAGAATGTACAAGTATGTATCAGGCCAATGCAAGTACAGCAATCTCTGCAGAAGCCATGCAAGCTGGGTTCAAAAATATAAAAGCATTGAAGCAAATTATCATTATGGATGCGTGTCAGTCCGGAGGCTCCGTTGAAGTGCTTGCCATGCGTGGCGCTAACGAAGAAAAGGCATTTGCTCAACTTTCGCGTGGTGCTGGTATTCACGTTTTGGCGTCGGCAGGCAGCGAGCAAAATGCAAAAGAGATAGCAGCCTTAAAGCACGGCTTGTTTACGTATGTGTTGTTGGAAGCCTTAAATGGCGGAGCTGATGGCGCACCTAAAGATGGCAAGATTACAATCTTTGAATTGAAATCATATCTGGATGATCAAGTGCCAGAGTTGAACGCGAAGTACAGTGGCAAACTGCAGTTTCCCTATACGTTTTCCAGAGGAAGTGACTTTCCTGTGGTGTTGAAGTAGGTGGTAGTTTCTAGTTGCTAGGTACAAGGCGAGAAATTATAAGCTCACAATGCAAAGCCAACATAAACAAAGAGGTCTCGCTATTATTAGCGAGACCTCTTTGTTTATAAAACGTGGGTTCAACCCTATTTTACTTTTTTTGTCTAGCAACTAGTATCTAGAACCTAGCAACTATATTCTACCAATCATCCTGCGTCTTTACATAACCCTTTACCATAAATACTTTCAGGTCTGCCAAAACTTTGTCAATTTCAGTATTTACTTGTGACGTTGTTTCGGTTTTATTTTGACTCGTCATTTTTGCGTAGGCTTGCTCGAGTGTAAGTTGTGACTTAATACCCGAAGCAATTTTATAAAATTTAAAATCTGTAATTGTTACGCGATATTTTCCTTCCTTTTGATTTAAGGTAATGGTGTATGAAATATTATTTTGAGATTTATATTTAAAATCATAGGTAAGTGCAATTGCAAAATTAGCTGTAGTTCCAACCGTATAACTCACTTTACTATCCACATCAAATTTTTCTATTTTATAATAATGTGCCAACCATTTTTTGCAACGATCAAACATGTCATCACGCGAAATACTATCTAGCGGAATAGTTTCTTGCCAAGTGATTTTATTTGTTAAAGGGTCAATTGGCATGCCACTTTGTGCGGTTGACAAAAATGTGACGCCAAAGAATACGGTTAGAGCTACTAAATATTTCATATGCTTATATTTTTACTTATTAATGATACTACAAATATGAAGCCGATTCAAGTTTGTTGGGGAAAAAGATTAAAAAAAATAAAGGCGCCTCTCTCGAGATGCCTTTATTTTAAATAAATTCAATACAATATATTATTCAATGAGTATTTCAAACAACTAATTGTGTTGTTTGGTTAGTTTTTCCTTCAACGTTGCCCAAGTCGCTGCTGAAATAACTGGTTCATAGGTTGTCTCCTTGCTTTTACAATATTCAATAATGTATTCAGCTCGCTCTTTCGATTCCGGGTGTGTGCTTATCCATGCCAAATATTCGCCAGTGCTACCTTCTTCTTCAGCAAGCATATAAAGAAAATTTGCCAAAGGTTTTGGGTCAATTTTTGAAGCCAACAGATAATCAACAGCTTTTATGTCTGCTTCTTGTTCCATTGACCTGTCAAAGGCAGAAGAAGAAAGTAAACTTGCGGCTTCTTTGATTGTTTCTGCTGCAGTGCTAGAACCCGCTGTCATTGATATTAAAACGGAAAGGCCAATTTCTTTTACAAGCTTTTTCATCACATGGCCAAGCTGAATGTGTGCAATTTCATGACAAATTACACCACTTAATTCTTCTTGATTTTGGGAGGATAAAATTAATTCGCTGTATACAACAAGATGGCCATTGGGCAATGCAAATGCATTGATTTCATCTTTTTCAATTATATGGACTTTTATAAAGTCTTTATCGAGTTGGTTTGAAATGCAAATTTTACTAACAA
>JAYTLG010000068.1:0-8485 GCA_043729555.1 Cytophaga sp. | reverse complement strand
AATCGTTTTCTGTATTACTGAATTTTTTGGCAAAATTTGATTCTTGTGAATAGGAATAATGACTCGCTAAAAAAATCAACATGCATAGGTATAGTTTCTTACTCATAAAATAATATGTTTTGTATGAAAAAGGCCTGTCCTTCGACAAGCCTTTTTATTTTTAAATGAAACGAAGCAAGATTTACACCTTCTCCAAAATCGTTCTCCAGCTCGTTTCTTTACGAATCTTCAGACGTAATTCGCTGATGGCAACTCTTTCTTGAACCATGGTATCACGGTGACGGATTGTAACCGTGTTGTCTTCCAATGTCTGGTGATCTACTGCGATACAGAATGGTGTACCGATTAAATCATTACGTGTGTAACGTTTACCGATCGAATCTTTATCTTCATACGTTACCTTGATATCGTATTTCAATTCATTGTAAATTTCCATTGCTTTTTCAGGCAAGCCGTCTTTCTTCGTTATGGGAAGAATAGCAGCTTTTATTGGAGCTAAGGTCGGATGCAATTTTAAGTACACACGCTCTTTCACTTTTTCACCTTCTTCTGTTTGTTCAACTGTTGTTTCTTCCGTGTATGCATTGCACAACACCGCAAGAAAACATCTGTCTGCACCAACCGAAGTTTCAACTACAAACGGAACATAATTACCAAATGCTTTTCCGGTTGCGGGATCTATATCGTTATCAAAATATTGTTGTTTCTTTTTTGATAATTCCTGATGGTTCGCCAAATCAAAATCCGTACGTGAGTGAATACCTTCCATTTCTTTAAAACCAAACGGGAATTCAAATTCAATATCTACCGCAGCATTCGCGTAGTGTGCAAGCTTTTCGTGATCGTGGAATTTTAATTTTTCTGCCGGCAAACCAATTGCCTTGTGCCAATTCATACGAGCCGTTTTCCACTTCGCGTACCATTCCATTTCTGTTCCAGGACGAATAAAGAATTGCATTTCCATTTGTTCAAACTCACGCATACGGAATGTAAACTGACGCGCAACAATTTCATTACGGAACGCTTTACCGATCTGTGCAATACCAAACGGTATTTTCATACGGCCAGATTTCTGTACGTTCAGGAAGTTTACAAAAATACCTTGTGCTGTTTCTGGTCTTAAATAAATGGTACTTGAATCTTCTGCAACCGAACCTACTTGTGTAGAGAACATCAAATTAAACTGACGTACTTCTGTCCAGTTTGATGTACCACTTACCGGGCACGTTATTTTTTCATTCGTAATTAAATCTTGAACACCTTTCAAATCGTCGGCTTCAAGCAAACGAGCTAATTTTTTTACCAATGCATCTGCTTCGTCTTTTTGACCAGCAGCTTCCATTTGTGCTGCGCGGTCTTCAACCAATACATCGGCTCTATACCTTTTTTTAGAATCTTTGTTATCAATCATCGGATCGCTGAAACCGTCGATGTGTCCCGAAGCTTTCCACGTTAATGGGTGCATAAAAATAGATGCGTCAATACCAACAATATTGTCGTTCAATTGCGTCATTGCTTTATACCAAACTGTTTTGATGTTGTTTTTCAATTCAACACCCATTTGCCCGTAATCATATACTGCTTGCAAACCATCATAAATTTCTGATGAAGGAAAAACAAAACCATATTCTTTTGCGTGCGAAACGATTTTTTTCATCAGGCCATTTTCAGCTGGCGCAACCACTTTGTTTTTATTTTCCATGAATATTCGATTATACGTATTCGTTCGTTATTTTAATGCTTCTGAAATTTAATCAAGTGAATGACGAAAATCACAACATTTAAAATAGTTATTTGTTAAGTTTGCAAATTAAATATGTTTCTATGGCATTGCCTAATAAAAAATCCAAAACAGCGGTCTTTCTAATTAACTTAGGTACACCCGACAGTCCAAATACACCCGATGTACGCAAATACTTGCGCGAATTTTTAATGGACAGACGTGTAATCGACATTCCATGGTTTAACCGTTGGATGCTGATCAACTTTATCATAGCGCCATTCAGAGCACCTAAATCGGCGCACGAATACCAAAAATTATGGACAGACAAAGGCTCACCGCTTATGTTTCATGGTGTTGCCGTAAAAGAATTGTTGCAAAAAACCCTTGGCGACGACTATAAAGTAGTTTTGGGTATGCGTTACCAAAACCCATCCATCGAATCGGCTGCGAAAGAATTGGAAGCCAAAGGATACAACAAAGTAATTGTACTTCCATTATTCCCTCAATACGCTTCAGCATCAACTGGTTCTGCTGTTGAAGAAGCCTTACGTGTATTGGGTAAATGGGAAATTACGCCGCATATCGAAGTGATTTCAAAGTTTTTCGATCATCCCTTATTCATCAAAGCATTTGCCGAAATGGGTCGCAAATACTTGAATGCAAGAACTTGGGATCACATTATATTTTCGTATCACGGCATTCCCGAGCGACAAATCAAACGCAGTTCCATCGGCGATCAATGTAAATTGGGAGCCTGCTGTCAGGTATATAGCTCCAGAAACGAATATTGTTACCGCGCACAATGTTATGAAACCACCCGTTTGTTGGTGGCAGAATTAGGTTTGGCCGAAGGTTCGTACTCCGTTTCCTTCCAATCACGTTTAGGTAAAACCCCATGGATCAAACCCTACACCGATCACAATATTGAAGACTTAGCAAAGGCAGGCAAAAAAAGCATTTTGTTTTATTCACCGTCGTTTATTGCAGATTGCTTAGAAACAACTGTAGAAGGTGGCGAAGAATATAAATTGTTGTTTGAAGAACACGGTGGCAAAGATTGGCAATTAATTGAAAGCTTGAATACAAATTCAACTTGGATTGAATGTTTGAAAGACATTGTGGTTAGTAGAAGCTAACAACTTAACCGCAAGGAGCGCAAAGTATTTTCGCAAAGGTCGCAATTAAATTTAACTGCAACCTTTGTTCCGTTTGGTATTTCTTATTTGAATTTTGTTGTTTTTTCAAAACTTATAAAATCTACAAATAATCTCTGAAATATATTCTACATCTTCCTGCTGCATGCCTGTATAAATCGGCAAACTCAAGATTGTCTCAGTTAATTTTTCAGTAATTGGCAAGCTTCCATTTTTCAAATTTAAAAATGCATAAGCTTTTTGAAGATGCGCTGGTACTGGATAATGAATAACGGTTTGAATTCCATGATTTTCTAAATGCGCTTTCAATGCATTCCGCTTATCTGTTTGAATCACATATTGATGATAAATGTGTTTGCAATCCGCTGAAGAAACAGGCAAAATAATTTCTGAAACATCCTCCAATAAAGACGAATACATCGCTGCAAGTTCGATGCGTTCCTTATTCCAACGGTCTAGGTATTTTAATTTTATCGATAATATACCCGCTTGTATTTCATCCAAACGTGAATTTACGCCCGTTGTTTCGTAATAATATTTTTTTTCCGAGCCATAATTCCCCAACAAGCGAATCTGTTTGGCAAGCGCATCGTCATTGGTTGTGATTGCACCGCCATCGCCAAAAGCACCCAAAGGTTTTACCGGATAAAAACTAGTACCATTTACTATTCCAAAACTTCCCGTTTTCTTATTTTTATACAAAGCACCATGCGCTTGAGCATTGTCTTCAAGTACAAATAACTTATTTTCTTCAGCTAGAGAAAGAATGGCATCCATATGGCAGGGCAGCCCATACAAGTGCACCGGAATAATTGCTTTTGTTTTCGATGTTATTTTTTTCTGAATTTCTTCTTCAGTGATATTAAATGTTCTTGAATCCGGTTCTGCTAAAATGGGTGTTGCTCCAACTTGGGTTACAGCCAACATGGTTGCTATAAAACTATTTGCCGGAACAATTACTTCGTCGCCCTTGCCAATACCCAAAGCCCGAAGCGATAATGTTAAGGCATCCAAACCATTGCCTACACCAATACACTGTTTTACCGAACTATAGTTTGCATATTCGTTTTCAAATTGTACAACACGCTTACCTAAGATATACCATGCATCTGCATGTAATTCTTTGTAAAAAGAAGTAATCTCTTTTTCAATTTCAGTATTCTGATGTGTTAATGTAAAAAAAGGAATGTCTTTCATAAATTCATAACAAAATATATTCCTTTAAATATATATGTTTTATTTGAAGGAATAAGAATCCATTCGAAAATTAGTACCTGATAAAATTAACACACCAAGGATTTAAAACCCTTGGTGTGTTAATTTTATCAGGTACTAAAAAATCAATTTTCAAGTACCTGAATCAACACCGGTGTCGATGCCACTTTCACTTCTTCCCATACACCCAAGTAATTTTTTCGCATTACTTTTTTAGGTGTTACAAAAATCATGTCTTTGTCTCTTAAATTAGCACCTTTGCCCGACATGCTTTGAATTTGTTCTTGAGGTTTCATCATTGGCATTCCACTTACTTGCATTTTGCCTCTTCCAAAGTCAATTTCCCATTCAACCACTTTGTATGTTGCATCTTCGGGTTGACTTGCTGCAAAGTCTGCATCGGCTATTGCCTTGATAGAAATGTTTCTCAATTCATTTGGCTTAATTCCATTACGCGCATTTACAAGTTGTCCATTTACACGCACCTCTATGGTTGGTTTCGGAATGGCTTTCACTTTAAACGTTTCTTCACCAATAAATTGAGCACGATTGTAAACCGCAATTTTTGCAACAGGCGCATTTGGTATAATATACACACGTCCTTTGGTACCAGTTGATTTTATGGTAGCACCCGTTGGTTTAAATTCCGGATTATATTCGGCACCCAAAGCAGGTACTAGTATATCCACTTTATTGCCACAATTAAAATACAATCCAGTCATAGCGGCCGACTGCATTTGTATTACGGGCTTCACTACAAAATATTCCTCGTTCACCGTATATACCGTATCTTGCCCGTTGGGCTTTTTCATTTTAATTTGTGCTGTCCACATTTTTTTCAATAAGCCATCTGCGGAATAGGCACCACCACCTGCTAAGAAATTATAAGCACCAACACCTTCGCCACTTACTACTAAAGGTTGATTACCAACATTCATTGTTGGGACAAGCGAAGTCGAAGATGCAGCCATCATCACTTCAGCTTCGTATTTTGTACCAGCAGGCACATACTTACTTTTAGCACGCACAATTGGCACCATCTTATTTACCATAAAATCATCTTTACCCAACTTCGCCAAATATTGATTCATCAACGAGCTTTCCATATTTGCAACCTTGGACTGCAAATCACTCACCACGGCCATTGCTGCAACCAAAGGCGTTTGGGAAAAATTTAGTTGAGCAAAATCTTTATTTTTTTGATCCACATTATTTTGATAAATGGGGTCGTCTTTTGCATCTAGGGCTAATTTAGGAAAAGCCATACCCGAGGTTTTATTGACAAAAGCCACATATTCGTTTAGTTTGTTTTGTAATAGATATGCTTTACCATTCTCCTTGTTAGTACCCAGCATATATACTTCCACTTCGGTTTCTTCTTTGGCTCCTTTCAAATTTCCATCTTCATCGTAACCACCCGTCTGCACAATCATTTCCGTTTTTAATTTATTCATATAAGATATGATTGCATCCGTTTGTTTCCTCAACTCCTGCGCTTGTTGTGCCGTTTTCATTTCTTCGGGCAAATTACCTCGATCTTTTACCGCTTTATTTATAATTGCCAATCGATCATTGTTATATTTTGTTCCATTGGTTACACTTGTTTCAATGCTTTCATTGAGTGCATAAAACTTTTCAATAATAGCGGAGCTTACTTGCAACGCAAGTAGAGCCGTTAGCACTAGGTACATCATACCAATCATGCGTTGTCTGGGTGTTTCTTTTCCGGTTGCCATAATTCATATCTGTTTAAGTTTCGTAAGCAACTATTTTTTGCTTTGATTGAATAATGGGGATCTAAAAAAAAGATACAGGATCTTTAGAAAATATTTTTTATTCCTATTTTGTCATGTTCCTATTTTTACGAAATTTTATTATTTCAATTACCTAAGAGATTTTTGCCGTAGTTGTGTCTCCGCAGCGGTGGTTGGTCGATCCACCGCGGCTGAGACACAACCACGGCAACTACAGATGATTTATTTTTTTTTGAACGCTTGACAAAGTAGAATTAATCAAAAATTTCTGTAACCAAAATTGAAGTGTTCATTATGTATCATATCAAACAAAACACCTATGAAGACTTATATATATACATGCGCACTTTTTGTATTGCTTTGTTTGGGCTGCAAACCAATGAACAAAAGTATTGGACAACGCGAAGTGTATCGATATCCTAACACGGCATACAACAAACAAGCGCCGCTGGAATCTTTATCCAATATGTTAAGCATCCCCACACAAGTGTTTACCATAGCCGCAAATTCCGACACAACCATATATGGAAAAGAAGGAACAAATGTTTTTATACGCAGCGCATGTTTGCGTTTAGATTCTGGAAAAATATATGATGGTGTTGTTCGAATAGAGTTAAAAGAATTGTATACAAAAGAAGCGTTACTAAGAGAGCGTGCATGTACCATTAGCAATGGCAGTATGTTAGAGAGCGACGGTTCCTTATATCTACAAGCTTATTCTGAATTAGGCGAAAAACTTTTTATTGATTGCGATGATGCTATTCAAATTCGATTGCCAAAAGAAATTCAAAACAACATGAGGTATTTTAAAGGCACGCAAGACGCAGATGGAAACATGAATTGGAATTTAAGCGATTCCATTATACCCATTAATGAAAATATGAATGTTGAATTCTATGCAGAAATAGAATACGAAGGTTCTTATTCCGAAACAGAAAAAACTATCCAAACCTATTTTTTCAGTTTAAAAACCTTTGGATGGATAAATTGCGATCGTTTTTATGATGATGTGAGAGAAAAAGTAGATTTCATTGCTCAAATCGAAGTGCCTGAGCACGATAAAAATATTATTGAGACATACAACTATATTGTATTTGATTCGTTGATGAGTGTACTACCTGTGTATGCAGACTCTTTAGGACATTGGGTTTGTCCTTCGTTACCATTAGGTGAAGCAATTACATGCATATCGATTCAAAAATCGAAAAACCGCTTATATTATGGTTCAAGAAAAACCCACGTTGGCGATTGGGCGCTTTCGATACCTCTAAATGAGATCACCGAGCAGGAATTAAAGATAATTTTAGCTTTATCTCTATAATTTTAGCTTTATATTTGATTAAAATATGTACACTGTAGTTTGGTATAAAATGCTGATTAAGCGCATTTTATTTGTAAAATAAACATATGTGCATGGTGTTGTTTATAAACTGTGTCTAAATTCAATTATTAAATTTCCTTTGAATAGTTGGATTTTAGATATAATGTGGATAAATTAGCACACTGAATTGGAAAAAGATTATCTATTAATTAAACAGGTTATGAAGAAAATGAATCGTGTTATCAAACATGCGGTTATCTTGATTGCGGGTGCTTCTCTGCTTTTTTCTTGTACGAAAGGGAATCCTACAAGTTTGGCTCCAGGTGATGCAAGTACTACAACTGGTATGGCATTTAACGAAGAAAGCGGATTTCAAGTGGCAGACTACGCTGGTCAACCAGAAGGTCCAAACTTAGTATACATCGAAGGTGGTCGTACCGTACTTGGTTCATTTGAAGAAGATTTGATGAAAAGCGGTGACAACGTTGAAAGAACGGTTACTGTAGCATCTTTCTATATGGATGAAACAGAAATTGCAAACATCCACTGGTTAGAATATTTATTTTATGTTCAACGTGACTCATCTCAGGAATTTTATGAGTCAGCATTGCCAGATACAACCGTATGGGCATCTGAACTAGCATACAACGATCCATATGTTGAGCACTATTTCCGTTATCCTGGTTTCCGTTATTTCCCAGTTGTTGGGGTTAACTGGATTCAAGCTAATGATTTCTGTGTTTGGAGAACTACTGTAGTGAACAATCAATTAGCACAAAATGCTGGTATCGATGTTCCTGAAGGTGGTGGTCGTATCGCATTAGAAAGTGGTGTTGTTTTACCTAACTACCGTTTACCATCTGAAGCCGAGTGGGAATATGCTGCTCAAGCACTTATCGGTAACCAATGGTTGGACGAAAACCAAACGCACAAACGTTTATACCCTTGGGATGGTCACGCATTACGTAATCCTTATGGAAAACAAATGGGTATGTTCCTTGCCAACTTTAAAAGAGGTCGTGGTGACTACGCAGGTATTGCAGGTCACTTAAATGACGGTGCAATGATTACTTCTTATATTTATGAATTCCCGCCAAATGACTTCGGTTTATATTGTATGTCAGGTAACGTTAACGAATGGGTATATGATGTTTACAGACCTCTTAGTTATACAGACGACAAACAATCAGGTGGTATGGATGACTTAAATCCACTTAGAAGAAATGGTTTCTTAGATGAAGCAAAAGGATATGACAAAGCTGGTTTCCAGTCTTTAATTGATGACCATGCAAGAGTTTACAAAGGTGGATCTTGGAAA